>JAQBYJ010000008.1 GCA_027622555.1 Verrucomicrobiota bacterium | reverse complement strand
CCATCCGCACCGCCCTGCACAGTAACCGCTTCGATTCCTACTGGGACCAGAAAAACGCCGCATGAGGCATCTAAGGAAAAAATTTGTCCTGCACCCGAGACTGGCCAGTTTCTCAAGCTGGAATTGACTAGCGCGATTTCCGCTGGTAACGCTTTCACGGGCCATAGCAAGTCAGTAAGCATGAAGGCGACACTATTCAATGACGGAGTTGAAGAGACTTCGAAAGTCTTTGTTCGTTCCTCGATGGGTGGAGCATTCGGAGGCTACAAAGGCGCATGCTCTGTGTTAGGGCGCTGTTGCGAAACGATGTCCAAGGACCTTGCCGCTTGGGTGAAGCCGCTTGTAAAATAGAGCCAAAATTTTCAATTCTACCGACTCCCTCTCTATTTAGTACAGGAGAAGTGACGTCCCCCCATATCGGGTTGGACCCTCAAGCCCTTACCCTGCAGATCCTCGTCACGGGCCATTTGGATTAAATCCTCCAGATACGAAGGAGAAAAATCCCCAAACTGAACCCGATGTAAGAACTTCTGAACACGCTCCTCTTTATTCACAGCTTGAGGTTAAACCCTAAGCCAGTTTGCCCCTCAAGCTTTATGATCTTCCTGATAAGGAGGGATTTTTTCAGAGCTTACCTTTTTATTTAAGAATCAATATTCCAAGGAAACTTCGGTCTTGAAAGATACGAACCAGGTTATTGAAAGTGAAAACACTAATCAATAAGCTGAGATTCCACTATTTTGATGGTATAGAAAATCTTTTTGAGTGTTTTTGGATGTCGTTAAAATACCTCCTATTACAAATACCTTCCTCTAGGCCATCCTTCTTAAAGTATATATACGCAACAACTTAATGGCTGCGTTAAGGATTTCTCCTAAGTACGGAAAATGAGGAGTTCGCCCTAAGGTGGAAATATTCTGACACCTCTGTCTCAAGGCGAAACCAGTAAGTTTTCATTGACTGAGAACCAAACATTTCAGTATAGAAACAACTGGCGCTTGCGCCTTTAGCCTCATAGAACTTAAACCTCAAAAGCAGGCTCAATTATGAAATGGATAAACCTAACCACTCTAGCGATAGCTATGTCCTTTTCCCTCCTCAACGGTCAGGAAAAAGGTATCGACAACTCAAAATCGCAGTTAAGCCACGGACAACTTGCCGACACTTTTGAATCACACCTCGAACAAGTTCGAAACAAGGACTTCGGAAATAAGGAATCTATAAAATCTTCTTTGGAGGAATTGAGAAAACGGGCAACACCAATTGAGGGATATGCCAAACTTGACCTGGCCAGAGCGTGGGAAACGGCAGCCAAAGTGTTGAGAGAAACCGAAGGGACGACTCCGTCCTACGCCGAGGCGCTTCGTGTTGCATCGGAATTAAACCCTGACGATCTTCAGTTAGCGCGAAACGCCAACTTTGAAGCAATTCGGCAGGCGAATGTGCAGGTTCGAATTGATGAAGCCAATAGCCTGGCGAAAGCAAAGAGCGACCAACAGAAACGGTGAAATCGTAGGCACGTACAATGAAACACAAATCTATTTTCTCAATCTTCGTTGCTCTATCTGCGATCGCTCTCGCGTCTACTCAAGATGTATCAGCAATAGAGCTTGCAACAGAGAATATTACAATAGAAGCGAAATTCTTCTCAACTGATTATGATAGAATGTATTTTACGTTTTACGGTGAATCTACGGATTCTTGGAACCAAGCTGGATATACCGTTGAGACTACACCTCGGTCCCAACAAATTGAGCCTTACAAAAAGTATCGCCTCGTTGTTTCAGGGTTATATTCGCCAGATACATATGATTTGTCAGTAACCGTTCCTATTGGTTATGCAGCATATATTTCGGATGCGGAAACCTTAGATTTAATTCTTCGGCCAAAGGTCGCGGATGTAACGCAAGGGGGCTCTTCAGACACTTACTTGCCACTCACCGCTAGTGAGAATCCTGGTTTTGGTGTGTCTACCTCGATTGCTGCCGACCGACCGCTTTGGAAGTTAGGGATGGGAGTTCTAAAGAACGGCGAGACTGCTGGTTCAATAAACATTCGGGAAGACGAGATATCTGGCCTGTTATTTACGCCTCAGGACCTGGACTACACCACGCTTAGGAACCGTCACAAAACAACTTGATATCCTGAGTCTGTTTGCTAGAGTTTTTTATGGCTTCTTTAGAGACATCAATCACCGCCCGATTTGAGAGTTTAAATGTCACCTTTGATGAAAAGAGTCGGCGATTGTGGGCTGCTGCCGAAGCCCTGTCCGCAGGTCCGAACGGCGTGATGGAGGTCAATCGAGCCACCGGAATTTCGGTTAACACCATTAAACGCGGAATCGAAGAACTGGGCGATCCCGAGGCGTTGAAAAACAGCGCCGGGAGGACTCGCAACTCCGGCGGCGGACGTAAGAAAACCGCGGATACCAATCCGGAAATAAGAACTGCCCTGGAAGCTTTGGTTGAACCAGTCACCCGGGGTGATCCGGAGTCTCCTCTGCGCTGGACATGCAAAAGCTTACGGACACTCGCTGTTGAGTTAAGCGCCCAAGGTCTCAAAGTCAGTCATCGCATGGTGAGTGAACTTTTGCGCGAAATGGGCTACAGCCTTCAAGCCAATCGCAAGACATCCGAAGGAAAGCAGCACCCCGATCGAAACGAGCAATTCGAGTTTATCAACCTCCTGGCTGAGGACAACCTCGGGAGAGGCAACCCGGTCATCTCCGTGGACGCCAAGAAGAAAGAACTGGTCGGCAACTTCAAGAATGCCGGGCGGCAGTGGCGTCCCAAGGGCAATCCCCGGGAGGTTAACGTTTACGATTTTCTAAGCCAGGCCGAAGGGCGCGCCACACCCTACGGCGTCTACGACATCGCGAGAAACGAGGGTTGGGTGAATGTCGGTATCGACAAGGACACCGCGGCTTTTGCGGTGGAATCCATTCGCCGGTGGTGGAATGAAATGGGCCGGGTTAATTATCCCGACGCCACCCGGTTGATGATTACCGCTGATGGAGGTGGGAGCAACGCCAGCCGGTCACGTCTGTGGAAAACCCAACTCCAAGGGTTTTGTAATGAAATTCAAATCCCCATTGTGGTGTCCCATTTCCCTCCCGGCACGAGCAAATGGAACAAGATCGAACACCGGCTTTTCAGCTTCATCAGTATGAATTGGAAAGGCAAACCGCTTACCAGTTTTGAGACCATCCTTAATCTCATCTCCTCGACGACCACGAAAACGGGACTGAAAGTAAACGCGGATATTGATCTGAATCCATACCCCAAAGGCATCAAAGTCAGTGACGCCCAATTGCGCATGATCGACATCAGTCGAAACGATTTCCACGGCGAGTGGAACTACACAATCAACCCGCAAAACATGCTGTTTTCTTAAAAGTTATTTTGTGACGGGCCCTAAGTAAGCCTGCCATTGACAGATCAAAGCAATATCAAAGGACCATCAGTCTGGCTTGGATCAGACGACGGATTCTGGTCGGCATTCATACCGAAACGTTCAAGCGAGCTTTGTGCTGATATCTCAATCCAGGGTGCACCATCGCTTGGGCATAGCAGCTAAATCCTAACAACAACTCAAAGAATCAACCGACAAGGTTTGTTTCATAATTGATTCTGAATCAGTTCAAAACACCGCTACTTCTCCAGGATTTTTGGGATAATCACCGCAGGTTAGAGTATTTTGGGTGAAGCATTTCTTCTATAACAGGATGCCCTGATTTAATGCGGAAATTAAACCACAATCATTACATTGAACCATTTATGAATCATTTATAATGCATTATTCTCGCATTAATTGATTCATAATCATTACATATAAGTTATAAAACCCTAAACAAACAGAAAAATGATTCAAGATCCATCCAAGCCCGAAAATGTTTATTACGAAGTTGGCGCAGTAGCAAAAATTTCAGGGATTTCGCCTCACACAATTCGCACCTGGGAAAGGCGTGGGTTCCTACAAGCCGAACGCCGATCAGCAACTGGCAGGCGTCAATATAGCAAACAGCAACTGGAGCGGCTGATTCTCCTTAGCAAACTCACAGCAGAAGGGGACTCAATCAGTGCGATTTCCAACCTTAGCATTCAAGAGCTTCGCGTTCGCATTACCGATTACGACCATCCGAATTTGGCAGCAGATATATTCAATCCAGCCAAAATCCTGAAACTGTACGCAATCGAAAAAAGAACCTTCATGCGTCTTGATCGCATGTCATCGCGGGTTAGCAAAATGCTCTTAGATCTCAACTCAATCGAAGATATCAATGATTCTGATCGACCTGACCTGGTTGCAATGGAAGCACCCCCTTCTATTGATGGACTTAATCGTATTGTGGAAATGGTTTCTGGAAAATGGCCAGATATACCGATCGTTCTGTTTTACGATTTCCTATCTCGCGAACAATTGAGAAGGCTAGGCAATGAAGGGTTTTTCCTCATTCGGCTTCCCATTCCCAATGAACAGCTGGAGCAGTACCTATTCAAGGCGGCGGGTGAAAAACGGGTTCCAAAGGATATTATTCTTCAAAATCCCGAACACAAAAAAGATGCCGAGCGTCTCTTTTCAAAGAGCCAGCTAATAGCTCTAGCTAATTCTTCTCCTAAGCTTAAATGCGAATGCCCCAACCACATGGCGGCGTTAGTTTCCAGTTTAATGATGTTTGAAGATTACTGCCACAATTGTGAAGTCGATTCACCCGCTGACGAACGATTGCATAAACACCTCGGCTACGAAGTTTCTGTTGCACGTCGACGTGTTGAAGAAGCTCTCATGTATCTTTTTGAGGCCGATGGCCTGCCTATTCCTCCACGGGAGACCGTTGTATAACGTATGAATAAACGTGTGGCCATTATTGGATCCGGCATCGCCGGGATGGGAAGTGCCTGGTACCTCAGGGACCGGTTTGACCTTACGCTGTATGAAAAATCCGATTACGCGGGAGGCCACACCAATACGGTTTACATTAATGAATCATCCGGTCGAGTTCCGGTAGACACGGGCTTCATGGTTTATAACGAGTACACCTATCCCAACCTCGTGAAACTCTTCCGCGAACTGAAGGTGGAAACGGTGGAGACATCCATGTCCTTCAGTGTTCAGAATTTGGCTAGAGATCTGGAATATTCATGCACGGGGTTTAACTCTTATTTTGCTCAAACAAAAAGACTCTTCGATCCAGCGCACTGGCGTTTATTAAATCAAATCAAAGCGTTTTTCAGCTCTGCCAAGGACTTCTTGAGCACGTCGGCTGACATGAGCGTTACCCTGGGTCAATTCCTCGATCTATACTCACTCGATGAATCTCTGGCACAGGATTACCTCCTGCCGATGACCGCCGCGATCTGGTCCACGCCGCCAGGGAAAATGCTCGATTACCCGGCTCTGTCTCTTCTTCGGTTCCTGAATAACCACCGACTATTGGGCATAGGCATTCAATTGATGTGGCGCACGGTTGTCGGTGGAAGTGATCAATATAAGCATAAAATCCTCGAGGCCATCCCTGGGCAAGTACACCTAAATAGATCGGCGGTAAAAATTACTGCCCTTTCAAATCATAAAGTATCAGTCACTGACGCGTCAGGAGAAACAGAAGAATACGATTACGTTTTGATTGCAACTCATGCTGACCAGGCACTTCGCATTCTGGAAAAGCCTTCGCCGCTGCAACAACGTCTACTCTCCGCCTTCAGCTACACAAGAAACAAGGTTGCCCTCCATAGCGACGAGACGGTCATGCCAAAAAGCAAAAAGGCCTGGGCATCCTGGAATTTCCGTACGGCACGTAAATCCGATTCCGGCGATTGTTCGTCCACTCATTATTGGATGAACAATCTGCAGAAAATCTCAAACAATCGGAACTATTTCGTGAGTGTCGATTACAAAGGCGCAATAAATCCTTCACTCCTTCATTGGGAATCCGAATACACGCATCCGGTCTTCGATGTTGCTGCGATTCAGGCACAACATGACCTGTTTAAATTAAACCGGGAAGGTAATATCCATTTCGCTGGCAGCTACTTTAAAAACGGGTTCCACGAAGACGCTCTTTCCTCAGCGATTGACGCCGTAAACTCCATAAAAATCAAGGACACCAAGCATGAACTCCTGTTTGTATAGCTGTAAGGTAGGGCATTCGCGGAAGCGGCCTAAAAAACACAGTTTTTCCTATCGTGTATTTATGTTTATGGTGGATTTGGATGAACTGGAATCGCTACCGGGAAAATTACTCTTTCTCAGCCATAATCGATCCAATATTTACAGCTACCGCGACTCGGATTATTTTACGCAGGGGGGTACTACCCCGCGAGAAAATGTTGAGATTTTCCTTCGTGCCAATGGCATCACCGGACCCGTCGGTCGCATTTCCCTGCTTACGCACTTGCGCACCTGGGGCCATACCTTCAACCCGGTGTCATTTTATTTTGTGGCAGATGAGGAAAACAATCCTTTGTGCCTCATTTCAGAGGTTGCCAACACCTTCAATGAACAAAAATTGTATCTGCTAAAAAGCGATAAACTGGAGGTCGGGGCATACAAGGATTCTCAGAACAAACACTTCTACATTTCTCCGTTCAGTGATCTGGATACACGGTTGCATTTTAATGTAAGAACTCCGGATCAAAACCTCTCAATATCCATCAACGAGTCCGACTCCGAAGGGACCTATTTTTTCAGTTCCCTTGCAGGAAAGAAGAAAGAGCTGAGCAATCTTAATCTATTAAAATACACCCTCTTCTTTCCATTCATTACTTTAGGTATAGTTCTGAGCATCCATTGGGAGGCTTTGAAGTTATATCTCAAAAAAATCCCAGTGCGAGCCAAGGCCAATCATCCGGAGTTGCAAACTGGCGTTAGACCCTACCTGAAGCACTGATTCGACTTATTTCTATACCGACATGAAAGAATTCTACAAAAACCTCATATTTAAAACATTCGATAAAGCTCAAACCGGGTGCCTCGAAATGAAGCTTCCCCGCGGAGAGACCCGAGTTTTTGGCTCACCAAACTCAGGCAATATCGCCCAATGGCATGTCTATGACGAAAGTCTGTTTCAGGACCTTGTCCTTAAGAATGATATCGGCCTGGGTGAAAGCTATGAACACAAGAAATGGGATACCGAAGATCTAGCTGGGTTGATTCGTTGGCTCTTGATCAACCAGACATTCTTCAAAAGTGCCGCCCATCCTGTATTTTCAAAACTGGCCCAGTCAGCGTTGCTTTTTTTCGAGCGTGTGAGGCATTTCCGAAACAGGAACTCGATTGATCAAAGCCGCGAGAACATCAGTTTTCACTATGATCTGGGTAACTTCTTTTACCAAAGCTTTCTGGATTCGAGTATGACTTATTCTTCAGCATTTTTTACTCACAAAGATCAGGATTTATCAGATGCGCAAAGAGAAAAATATGATCGCATCTGCAGGAAGATAAATCTGCAGAGCCACCACCATTTGCTGGAAATTGGTACCGGTTGGGGAGGTTTCGCTATTCACGCTGCACGGGAATATGGCTGCAAGATCACAACCACTACCATTTCAAAAGAACAATACCAATTAGCGCTTGAGCGAGTGAGAGCTCTCGAACTTGAAAACCACATCGATATAAGGTTCCAGGACTACCGAACTCTGACAGGTATCTATGATCGTATAGTGTCCATCGAAATGCTCGAGGCCGTTGGGCATCGTTATCTGGGCAACTACTTCAGTCAGTGTAACAAATTGCTCTCACCCGATGGGCTGGCGGCCTACCAAGTAATCACTTGCCCCAATTCACTTTACGACGCCTACACCCATAAAGTGGATTGGATCAGAAAGTATATTTTCACAGGCGGACACCTGCCTTCCATAGACAGTATCACGGATTCGATCGCTAAAGAAAATGTAGGTTGGGATCTCTACCATATGGAGTCGTTTGGCTTGCACTACGCCAAGACACTGGCCTGTTGGCGGGAACAATTTAATAACAATCTCACTGCATCCACACTAGAAAATTTATGCGATTCGTTTATCCGAAGATGGAATTTTTATCTTTCCTACTGCGAGGCAGGATTTTTGGAGAGACATGTCAATGTAGTACAACTCGTTTTCGGTAAACCGGATATTACTTCCTACAAGTTCGAGAACTTTTTTGCTCAACAAGAATCACAAAAGCTACAGGTTCAAGCCGCTTCCTGATGGATTTAATATCTACATTACTTATCGGTTGGCTGGCGCTCATCATTCTGATGATTGCCACCTGGTGCCTTTCCGAGTATATCGGCAAAGCAGCCATTGTGGATGTGGTTTGGGCTTACAGTATAGGTTTACTCGCTGTCTTATACACCATTTTGTTGAGCACCGGTGATTCCAATAGAAAATGGCTTACTGCAATCATCGTTACCCTCTGGTCCTTGCGCCTTGGCACCCACCTGCTGATCCGGGTCTCTAAAGAAAAAGACGACAAACGCTACCTTGAAATCATTAAATCTTGGGGAGATCAGGCTTCACTAAAAATGTTCTGGTTTTTCCAGTTTCAAGGCGCTGCCAATGTGGTTCTCAGTATTGCCATATTGCTGGCAATAGCAAACTCAGCTCACTTCCTCAACGCATGGGACCTGATCGGAATTCTGATCGCAGGGCTTGCGGTCGCTGGCGAAGGACTCTCCGACTGGCAGCTCAAACAATTCAGGCAGGATCCGACCAATAATGGTAAAACCTGCCGTCGTGGCCTGTGGCGATATTCACGGCATCCAAACTATTTTTTCGAATGGATGTTCTGGTGCTCGCTGCCCTTTTTCGCAGTCGGACATCCATTTGGATGGCTCGGGTGGATCAGTCCGGCAGCCATGTTCTACATCCTCGTAAAAGTCACCGGCATACCACCCACCGAAAAACAATCTCTCATTTCACGCGGCGACGATTATCGCCGATACCAAAAGGAAACCAGTTCATTTTTCCCGTGGTTTCCCAAGAAACGAACAACACATATTCGCTAAGATGATTAATCCAATTAAATGGGCCGAAAATGGCCTCCTTCCTTACTGGCTTATCCGGTTTGGCATCCGAAAACGGCTTGCTGGCAAGCTAAGCTACGAATCCGCCTCTGCTCAACAAAAACAGGAGTCTATCGTGAAGCTTCTTTCAGCAAAGCCAATTGCTGAGGATACCGACAAAGCCAACGAGCAGCACTACGAGCTTCCTCCCGAATTTTTTAAAACTGTTCTAGGAAGCCACCTTAAATACAGCAGCGCAATTTGGACCCCAAAGTGTGATTCTCTCGACCAGTCAGAAAGAGACGCACTGGAGCTGTTGGCTCAGCGGGCCCAATTGTCCAACAACCAGAGAATTCTCGATCTGGGTTGTGGCTGGGGATCTTTTTCTCTCTGGGCCGCGAAACGCTTTCCGGAGTCTCAGTTTGTCTGTGTATCCAACTCAAAACCTCAGGGAGATTTTATCCGCGGCAGAATGGAGGAGGCAGGCATCACCAACCTCCGTGTCCACACCGCCGACATGAACAACTTCGAACCGGAAGGCACCTTCGATCGCATCGTCTCGGTGGAAATGTTCGAGCACATGCGCAACTACGATCACCTGCTTGAACGAATTTCCTCCTGGCTGGAAAAGGATGGTCTCATGTTTGTCCATATTTTCACACACAAGGACTACGCATACACCTACAATGCCGAAGACCAATCCGAGTGGATGGCACAATACTTTTTTACGGGAGGCGTCATGCCATCGCATAAACTCCTCACTCAGTTTGACAGGCACCTGCGGGTGACCGACTCATGGCGCATTAGTGGTGAACATTACCAAAAGACCCTTGATGCCTGGTTGGAAAAATTCGACCAAAATGAAGACCATATTCGTCAGATTTTCGACGAGTGTTACGGAAAGAATAACTCAAAAACATGGATGTGGCGCTGGCGCTTGTTCTTCCTGGCCTGTTCGGAATTGTTCGGCTATAAGAAAGGCAGCGAATGGGGCGTGTCACACTACGTATTCAGAAAACAAGTTCAAACCTGACCCGACCGTTTTCAATTCAATGACAGTACTTCTTTCATTTTTTTTCATACACTGGTATCTGAGTGCATTCTGCCAGAGCTTTTTTCTGCACAGATACGTCTCCCACAAAATGTTTAAAATGAACTTATTCTGGGAACGCTTTTTCTACCTGCTCACCTTTCTTTCGCAAGGTGCGTCCTTTCTCCACCCTAAATCGTACGCGCAACTGCACCTGGCCCATCACATGCACAGCGATACCGAGGAGGATCCGCACTCGCCGCTCTTCTTCAGAGATGTCTTCTCCATGATGTGGCAGACAAAAACGATCTACATGGAATACCAACGTGGTGTTCGCCGGGCTCCCGATTCTTTCATAGCCGGTATGCCTGAGTGGGATTTCATCGATCGTTTGGGCAACAGCATGTTTGTGCGCCTGCTTTTTGTTGCTGCCTACACATCCGTCTATGTCGCATTTGCTCCCTCTGCGTGGTTTTATCTGTTACTGCCGATACAAATAGTCATTGGTCCTTTTCATGGGGCATTTGTTAACTGGTGTGGACACAAATATGGCTACACCAACCACAATACAGGGGATAACTCCAAGAACTCCTTCCCCTGGGATATGTTGTTCATGGGAGAGACCTTTCAGAACAATCACCACCAATACCCGAACCGGGCCAACTTTGCCACGCGCTGGTTCGAGTATGACATGCTCTATCCCTTAATCTGGTTACTCGATAAAATAAGCGTCATTCAACTCAAGCCAAAAGCCGTCTAGAATTATGATAAAAAGAATCCAATATCTCATTTTGGGACTCAGTATTGTTACATTAACTCAGGTGGCGGCAGAGCCGATATCTCCAAATACATTGGTCTACGATGAATCGAATTATGTAAAGGTGAGCTCCACCTCCGTTAAGGCTTTAGGATTTATCAAACTACTTACTGCGTGTCTCTACGTAGGGGAAGGTTATGAAGTAGATGACTATCCTGATACTATTCCTTTGGCTCTCCGTTTGCGCTATGATCGAAATTTTAAAAAGGAACACCTAATCGGCAGTGCAGATGAGGTCCTTGGCGATCTTTATTCCAAGGAAGAGCTAGATGAAATTGAAGAGCATCTTAGAAAAATAAACTCCGCTTACCTCGATGTAAAAAAAGGTGATGAGTATACCCTTGTCCATCAACCCTCTCGAGGCACTTCGCTTCTTTTCAATGGACAAGAAGAAGTGACCATCCCAGGGGAACGTTTTGCACAAATTTACTTCTCAATCTGGTTGGGGGATCATCCTAAATCGCGAAAGCTTAGCCGGGAATTGCTCAGGCAATCGTAACTATGATTCAAAACGCTGCTCTGCTTTTGTTAAAGTTTCTGACCATTCAGGATTCTCTGAATCAAGCTAAATTTATACCTCCGCCTGATAGTCTTCTGTACCTTTTCGGAGAGAGGTAGGCCAATGACCTGGCGAACTAAATCAGGCTTCGGACTGGCGGAGATCGGTCTCAGCGCCGTGGAACTCATGCTGCAGATCTATTTGCTCGAATTGTATGTGGTGGCGGGATTGAATCCGCTTTTTGCGGGACTGGCTCTGGCCCTTGCTGTAGCCTGGGACGCGGTGAGCGATCCACTCATGGGTGTAATTTCGGACCAGACGAAAGCGAAAACCGCTGCGGGAAAGCGGCTGCCCTATTTTTTTGCAGGAACCGTCCTCATGGGAATTGCCTTTGCTTGTCTATTTAACCCGCCTGCTTCCACCGGCCAATGGTCGCTTTTTCTTTATCTGTTGGGTATGTATTTGCTTCTCAATACATCGCTGACACTGGTCGGTGTCCCACACCTCGCCATGGTCAATGATCTTTCTGGATCCAAAGAGGAGCGAGCGGATCTTTTCAGCTGGCGCTTAATGTGTGGCGCTTTGGGACTGCTTCTCGGATTGTCTGCTCCCCTGGCCATCGCCTCCACCCTCCTCCAGGAAGAACTGGAAGTATCTCAGTCTCTGCTTATGGATAACCGGCGGATGGCCGGCCTCGTAATAGGAGCTACCGCCACCATGCTTTCGGTGATCACTGGATTTGCAGTCCTGAAGCCCTTGGGAACCGTACGGAGTGCGGAGTTGGAGGTGGAAACCAATCGGTTTTCGTTGCAACATCTAGCCTTGGCCTTCAAGTCTCGCGCTTTTATTTTGGTGACAACTGGGTTTGTATTTATCGCACTTGGCCGTGCATTCAATTCCAGTCTCGCATTATTGTATTACAAGGTTCGTCTCGGATTTTCCGAGCAGCAGATAGGCACGTTGCTTCTGGTGTTAACCCTTGTTATTATGGCCTCTGTTCCGGTTTGGTTAAAATTATCCCGACTGTACGAAAAGCGATTACTCTGCTTATGGGGTATATTGTTGCTGACTTTGGTAACGGCAGTTGCTTACCCGCTTTTCGCTCCTGGACAACTTTGGCCAGTATTGGCCGTGGCCGCAATGGGAGGTAGTCTGGTTGCTTGTGTAGCTCTTCTGGAATCCCTCTTTTCTGACATAGTGGAAGAGGATGAAAACTCTCACCGCGTACCCTTATCGGGTGCGTACTATGGGCTTTGGAAAATGGCTACCAAAATCTCCCGCGCTTTGGGTCTGGTGGCCACTGGCTTACTACTGTCCTGGATCGGATTTGTGGAAGGCTCGATTGAGCAACCCGTAGCCGTTCAGCGAGGAATCGCCTGGGCCTTTGGTCCTGGTGTGGCTCTTTCCTTCGGACTGGGTGCCTGGTTTATCTACCGGTCAAATCCACACGCTCGGGAATCAACCAACACTTTAAAAACATGAATAAGCTAAAAACTATTATAATTACCTTAGCTATGAGTATCACCGCGATCCTGACAGGATGTAAGACTTACGAAAACCTGCCCGAGATGGCGGCCAACGTAGACATCAACCGTTTTATGGGAACCTGGTATGTCCACGGTTACACGCCCACCATGCTTGATAGGAATGCCTATAATGCCACGGAAAGCTATGAACTTGATGATAACAGCCGAATTCTGACCACTTACCGGTTTCGAAAAGGAGGTTTTGATGGTCCGATAAAAACCTATCATCCCGTAGGTAAAGTAGTGGATTCAGAAACGAATGCAGAGTGGAAAATGAGGTTTTTCACCGTGATTTCTGCTCCTTATCTTGTCTTGTATGTGGATTCCGACTACTCCGAGACACTGGTCGGTCATCCGAACCTGAAGATGGCGTGGCTCATGTCTCGCTCTCCGGAAATATCAGAGACTCGCTACGCCGAGCTGGTTCAGGAACTCAAAGATAGAAATTTCAATCTAACGGACTTTGTTCAAGTGCCCCAGCGGTGGGATGAACCTCGGTAAGGCGTCCAGAACTTCAAGTCACAAAGCTGTTGGTGGATAGGCAATGACATCAATGCTCCTGGAAAAGAGGACTGAAGGATGCTGGTTGCCAATCTCGAAATCGTCGAGCAAGGTGTTTTTTTGAAATGAGATTTCTGCTTTTTCAAGTGGCCATTGGGGATGGTGTACTTCCGTGCGATACAGTTGCCCTCGTTTACTCTGACAGTAAAGGCAGTAGCGTTCTGTAGCCCATGTTTCGAAAGAGTTTTTATCCCACTGATGGGTTTGGGTAGGCTTGTAAGTGGCTTCGAATGCACAATGTTTCATATGATGGGAGTAGTAAACCGATTGACCCTGTTCAATTACTTCCACTTTCGCTCGGCGATAAGGCAGATGAAAAAACGTACGCGCGGTCCAGACCGCAAATTGTTTGGGCACATCAAGGCTAAAAAACCAAACCCCCTTTTTCCCTTCACATTCGACATAAGTCCTGACATTGATTTCCGGGAAGTCACTGAATGCAGACACCGGTGGAAGACCACGGAAAGTAACCCCTTTCATATCGAATGGCACAATTCCGATCCATGCCTTACCTTCGAATAGATCGATCTCCAGCTGAGCGGGAATTTTAGATCTCAACTGAGCTGGGTCGATTTCCCAATGTATGAAAGCCAGGTTCAGCCATCGCTGGGATAGCAACCAACTTCCTTCAGGCAGGGGCCATGGGCGATGATCCGTTTGATTAAAGGCTGGATGCATCCGGACTGGGAAAAAGTGAACACTTAATCATTAATGAGTTAGGATTTAGACGGAGGAGGGCTTTTCCTGTTTCGTTACTCGTCCGATTGACTTCAGATCCTTTAGCCAGTCTTTAGGAATGTTATTTATGCTGCCAAGTATCGAACCGACTACCGCACCGCGGTGACAATTGTCACCTCCGCATCGTGCGTTAGCAAGTATGCCAGCCTTGAAATCATCTCTATATTTCCAGGCAAGAAAAAGAGAGGCCGAAAAGGAATCAGGTAAATAACAGGCAGGAGTCAGGTGACGGCCAACAATGGTTCGATCCTCAAAATCAGACCATCCTTTAAATTGTTCGGGGGAGTTCAATGGACTGACTCTTTTTTTCAATACTGAATCCAGTTCTTCGTCATGTGCCAGATCCATAAGTATCAGCGCCAATGCTTCGGCCGCTTTCAAGGCGTGAGCGTTTCGGTGCGTCAGGGCCACATGCTGTAAAACGGTTTGTATCCAGCGATCGTAATCGAGTGCTTCTACTTGGCTCAAACCGGCAAGGAGCGCGGGCACTGTGGCAAGTGCTCCAATGTGAAGATCATCAATTCCGCATTTCTCGGGAGTAATGCCCGAAGCCAGACGGTCGAAAAACGCCCGATGGTATTCCTCCACATAAGTGTCCTTGTGCCAGCCAGGTCTCCTCATGAGTTCTACGTAGGTTTGCAGCCAGCGAGTCGGATGGTAACTACGGTTTTGAAGAATACTGTTATAGAGCTCTACAGCCAGACGGTAATTTAAAGTGTTTTCTCCGGCTTCCAGGAACTGATGGTAATGAACTCCTCGTTTTCCCCAATAGCTTGCTTGGTCGTGCAGGATATCCGCTTTGCTGTTGCGCGGTTTGTAGGAAGATCGCCAGAGAATGCTGTCAGGATGAGGATTTTTCGGAGCTGTATATACAGCCAGTTCAGGATAGTCGCAGTCAAGAGACTGGACGTTGTAATACCAGTGGACCGGCATGGCTGCCGCATCAGCTACCAGAGAGCCGAGGAAGGCCTGGTAAAAGGATTCTTTCATTGCCGCCACCCTTAATGCGGTTAAGAGGAAGCTGCCTCACTATTCTTAGGCCGGACCTCCACCTGGACTTCAAAGGTTTTTAAAAACCATGGCGTAAAAGGACCATCCCAATATACGGCAAATGGTTCACCAACGGCTTCCATCTCCTCTTGGCTATCCACCCACTCCAATAGAATGACTTTGGCTTTTTCGAAATTGTTTTGTGAGTAAGAACCGCGGGACCCATGAGCCACTACTGTGCGCTTGGGCACATCTATCACCCGAACATTGGCAGCGTCACTCGACGCCTTTTCCTCCTGCGCGGAGGACACCCAGAAATACATGGCGCCCGGATCCATTCGCGCCTCAACGGGAGTGGTCATGGCGATATCGTTTTTTTGTATATATTGAAAGAGTGGTCTAAAGAGACTGTTCGAACTGTCAAAATAGGAACCGTCTCCTCTGGCCTCAAGCAGACGTCCAGAGGGAAGTTCTTTAAGCTCGGTGATGCCCGGCTCGGTAGGTTCGAAGGCTTTTTCGTAGGCCATAATAAAAGGTGACTGTATAATGAGTATGAGTGGAATTAGATATCGTAACATGATTCTGATGGGTTAGTTTAGTTAAAATAGTTAGCAGTTATCCTGATTTTTGTTCCCTTAGACATAGCTGTAATAGTGTTTCGGCCGCAGCCCATCCCGAGAGCGCCGCGCCTTCCACACGAGGACCGCCAAAGGCATCACCGGCAATAATCAGGGGCGGATGTTGGTTGATGACTGAACAACGATCTTCGTCCGTGGTAACCGGTTTGCTATACCGCCATCCATGTACCTGATATTTGACTACAGATGCACCGAGCCATTGCTGTGAAGCAAATAAGAGTTCCTGGGCAACCTTATCCCGGTCGCCCTCCCAGTTTGCCTCACTGTATTCGCCTGTGGCGTGGATGGTCACGGCAGTTAACTCCGAGATGCCCTTGGTCTGGTTATCCGCTATCCATGCTATTGGTCCTGTCTCAGGTTTTAAAGATCCTGGGGCGGGGATAAGCGAAGGCCCGTCCAGAATAGCCATTATAGCAAAGCACTTTTCATACTTAATTTTTTCCAGACGACTTCTGGTCGTCCCAGAGATTGCAACGTTTCCGGCATCCAAAATAGCCAGCGACTGAGGGACGGGAGGAGTCATTACCACGGCTTTGGCCTGGATGCGCTCTCCTTCCCGTAAGTGTACTGACCATTTATCACCGTCAAGCTGAATGGCTGTGACAGAACCCTGCAATAGAAGATCCAGGTTCCGGGCCAGTTCTTTGCCGATGGCCGACATGGTGGGACTCCCACAAAAACGTGGATGACCGCCACCATCGTTTAGATTGTTTCGATACCATTCTTTAACGATACCTTGCTTGTGCCAGTCCGCCAAAAGCGCGACGAAACGATCATCGCGAGCTGTCACAAATTGAGCTCCATGGTCAAAAACGGCACCATCAATTCGTCGATTGGCCAGTCGCCCTCCCACGCCGCGTGCTTTATCAAGAACAAGAACCTGCATCCCGGATCGTTTAAGTTCAGTTGCTGCAGCGAGACCGGACATACCCGCTCCAATTACTACAATCTCGGTTCTTCGCGTGTTGTGGTTCATGATTGGATGTCATTTAATAAGTGAAGAATAATTGAACTATTAGTAATTGTTCCGTACTGATTCACTTTGGCCTAACCGAGTATTTTATTATGCAATGTTCTAAATAGTTTTACATGGAAAAGCGTGCAGGGCTTAACCTCCCCCTGCACGCCTGGACTCAATTGAGGAAGTTAGCTGTTTTCAATACTTGTATTGACCAGGGTGGTTTTTATACTGGGAGTTGGAATACTATGGCTCTCCTCACCAGGACCAACGACTGTGATAAAATCAGGCTCTGAGTTAAAATCCAGTGATTTCTGGAACTTCCAATTCGAATTCATCAGAAAAGAATTGTTTTTCGTTTCTTTTGAGTCTGGTGCATATACATTAAACACGGAGAGTTCCATGACCCTATCAGATTTCAAAGATATCATATTTCCTGATAAAGAGGCACAGGATAGTACTGCAATTAGAACTCCGAGAGTTAGTTTGGATTTCATTTTCATTTTCATTTTATTTATTGATTAAAGAATTAGCTGTTTGGTGAATCTTTTAGGTTAGTTTAGTGGGATGCTATCACAGTTGCTTGATAACATAACTTACATAAGAGCTACAAAATAATTCAGAACAACCACATTGAATAGTTAGTGCGCCAATAAGCGATTCATATACTGTTCAATAATCCTATATACTATATATATGGCCCAACAGTGCATTCAATAACGATTCATTCTCGTTGCCTTGAATTAAGTAAGCGCACTCCTGCAGGAAAAATCGCGAGTCTGATAGTTCGCTAGGGCAATGCCTATTAAATACCTGCGGACTTTGCTTTGAACGGAAGGCCGCTAAGTATTGCTGGTAAAACTTTAATCGCAAGGGATGAAGCCATCAATTCCCTTCTTGTAGGTAGCAATCGCGCGTTCTCTGGCAAACTTATGATCTACCATCGGTTCAGAGTATTCATCAGTTCCATACTCAAGCAACCATCGTTTTATGTATTCATATTGAGGATCAAACTTTTCTTGTTGGGTCGCAGGGTTAAAAACTCGAAAATAAGGAGCGGCATCACAACCGGTTCCAGCCGCCCATTGCCAATTGCCATTGTTCGAGGAAAGTTCGTAGTCCAATAATTTTTCCGCAAAGTATGCCTCTCCCCAACACCAGTCTATAAGGAGGTGCTTGCAGAGAAAGCTGGCGACCACCATTCTGACCCGGTTATGCATAAAACCTGTTTGGTTTAATTGGCGCATACCCGCGTCCACGAGCGGATAACCCGTTTCGCCACGGCACCAGGCTTCAAACTCCGTTTCATTGTTTCTCCAACGGATGCCGTCGTATTTACTTCGAAAATTCCTGCTTACCACTCCAGGGAAATGGAACAGTATTTGCATGAAGAACTCCCTCCAGATAAGTTCCGATAGAAACAGCTCCGATCGGGGGTAGATGTCGCCAAGGACTTGACGAATGCTTACAGTTCCGAACCGGAGGTGTGGACCCAAACGAGAAGTGCTATTTGCAGCCGGAAGATTCCGCTCTGCTCCATACATTTCTATCCGACTGATATCATATTTCGGTGTTGGCAAGTTGGACTTTAGAAATCCAATTTCTTTTAGTGTGGGAAATTTTGCCTGGTGTTGGAAAAACCCATGCTTGGTTTCGTTGGCGCATGCCGTCACATTTTGCGCTTCTAGCTTTGCCAGCCACTTTTTCTTATAGGGTGTAAACACGGTATAGGGCTTACCGTCCTTCTTTACGATTTCACCTTCTTCAAAAATCACCTGGTCCTTATACTCATTCACTTCCACTCCATTTGCTTCGAGCAATTTACGAATCGCCTTGTCCCTGTCACGAGCATAAGGCTCATAATCCTTATTCCAGTGAACCGCCCTGATCTCGAATCGAGTAAGCAGCGACGACCAAACGGCATGTGGATCACCTCGAATGGCAAGTATTCCGCTTCCGCACTTCTTGAGATGCTGTTGGATTTGTGTTAATTCCTTATAGATGAACGACAGTCGAGCGTCGTCTATTGGCAGATCTGTGAGAATATTTTGGTCGAAAATAAAGATCGGAAGCACGGATAAATCGCCGCTTAATGCACTTTGGAGCGACCTGTTATCTTCGAGGCGCAAATCCCTCCTGAACCAGTGAACAGCAAGCATCCTTTTAATTCCTTACAACTATGTAAAGGTTAAGAGAAGTGGCAACCAACAGCCACAGAAAATAGGGCAAGATAAATAGGGTCTTCACTTTTAATCGGGAGAGGTAAGCAAATAATAAGCAGGCTACCAAAATACCGAGAAGGGCTATAATAACCAGGCCGAGAAAACTTTGGTGATAACGAAAGAATACAAGATTCCAGGATGTGTTCAGGAACCATTGAACTGCGAATAACACCATCAGAGAGATCTTGTCACTCAGGACCTCCCAAGCATAGGACATGTAAAAAGCGAAACAAATCACGATCAGAGTCCACGCTAAACCAAACAACCACCCCGGGGGAGTCCAAGGCGCTTTGTTCAACTGAAAGTACCAATCAGAAGCAGGTCCATTGTCCATCAAAAGACTTCCAATGCCCAAGGCCGCAAAATTGATAAGCAGGAAAGTGACTAGTCTGAGTACCATGACGCTATCATTCTATTCGGTTAGCTTGTTCAACATCCCTGTAAATAATATACCATGGAGAGGATAAACAGAGAACCAATATAATCTACCCAATAATCCCCTTGGCCTAAAGGTAGCTGTTTGACGAAGTTTACTGCCTTCTAACTTGAATTCTAACCAGGCTTCACCCGGCAACTTCATTTCTGCGAACAACAACAAGCGACCTTCATTCTTATTGGCGTAGAGTACGCGCCAAAAATCTATGGCATCTCCTGCAGCAATTTCATGCTCATTAGTACGGCCTCTTCTTAGACCTACACCTCCTGCAATTTTGTCGAGAAACCCCCTTATGCGCCAAAGCCAATTTGCATAATACCAACCGCCTTTTCCCCCAATACTCCAAATCCTATTGAGGATAACCGCTTTGTCCTTAACCGACTTACTGCGTTGGTCACTAAAACAACCATGGCCCGGAACCTGAATAAAATCTGACAATTTATAACTTCCATCTGCGCTTACCAGTGAATCTTTCCAGCTCGATATTATCTGCGAATGCTCCACCTCCTCAAAAATGCTGACCAGGGCTTCCTCATAGCCAATTGGCCGGATATTGAGAAGGTGGTTGATGCGATCATCTCTGCACAATACCTCCATCTTCATGCTTTCCACGAGTGCGTTGGCTAGCTTATAGGAGATAGCAGTAATAAAGTATAACCAATAGGACGAAAGCCTGGGCGACATTACCGGCAGAATAAAGATTCGTCTCTTCAATCCTCGCACCTTCGCGAAAAGGAGCAACATGTCCCTATACGAGAGAATATCCTCACCTCCGATGTCGAAGTTATCATCAAAAGCTTTTTTATTACCAAGTGTCTTTTCAAGAATTATTACTACGTCCGCAATGGCTATGGGCTGGCATAGAGTCCGTAGCCATTTCGGCGCAACCATGATAGGTAGCTTTTCGACAAGATCTCTTATGATTTCAAACGATGCGCTGCCCGCCCCAACAATAATACCTGCTCGAAGCGCTGTAAAATGATACTCTCCCAGGGATAGTTCGTCCTCCACACGCTTTCGAGATCCCAAATGCTTGGATAACGTTTTTTCATTTGCAATTCCACCAAGATAAATGACCTGGCGTGCATTGGTTTTACTTACCGCCTCTCTAAAATTCATTGCCGACCGACGTTCCATATCTTCGTAATCGGATGAGGAAGACATGGAGTGGACTAAGTAGTAAGCAGCGTCTATATCTTTTGGTATTTTTGCAAGGGATGGTCGGTCCAGGAGATCTATTTCTATAATCGATATACTTTCCTCCAGCGATTCTGAAGGATGAAACCTGCCTACATCCCTTGCGCAGCAGACGACCTTATGTCCACTTTTCACAAGAACTGGGAGAAGTCGTTTCCCCACATATCCTGTAGCCCCAGTTAGTAAGATTTTCATAGATCAAGGTGTAATACAACACAACAGGGACGCACCCCATGCGCCCCTGTTTTATTAGTCAACTTGATAAGTTTATGTTACATCGGAGGTAACAATACTTTTATCAATGACGTGAACAACTCCATTTGCTCCTAATAAGTCGGTTAAAATAACATTACTTTCATTGATGGTTACTCCGTCACCAAGGGCCAGAGTCGCCATATCTCCATTGCCCATCGTGACATCTCCAGCGGTTACATCTGCTGCATTGACCTGCGTGCCGACAACGACGTGATAAAGGAGGATATCCAGGAGAGCTTCGTTGGTAAGACTTTCCAGCGTGCCTTCCGGAAGATCTGCAAAGGCAGCATCCGTAGGCGCGAATAAGGTAAATGGCCCCTCAGTCACCAGTGTATCCGCAGCACCGGTTGCAACAGCGGCTGATAGCAAAGTGGAAAAGTTACCAGCACCACTGAGAGTGTCAACAATCGTTCCATCAGGTGAGGGCGGGAGAATGACCTTGTCGATGAAGTGAACTATCCCATTTGTTCCATCGATGTCGGTTTGCGTGACATTGGCGCCCTGGATAATTACACCACCATCTGCTGTGACCTGGATAATAGCCTCAGCGCCATTGGCCACAGTTACCTTAGCGTTGGATACTGCTGATGAAGGAACTTCTGAAGTTACTACATGATAGAGCAGTATATTTAACAGCTCTTCATTTGTCAGACTCTCAAGAACTCCTTCAGGCAATGCGGCAAATGCCTCGTCGGAAGGGGCGAAGAGAGTGAAGGGGCCATCTCCAATAAGAGTTTCGGCCGCACCTGTATCGACGGCAGCCTGGAGAAGAATACTGAAGTTACCTGCGGCAGTGATCGCTTCCACGATATTTTCATTTCCGGATGGCGGCAGGATCACTGAATCAATCACATGAATAATGCCATTGGAGGCCATGAAATCAGTTTCGATGATATTGGCCCCCTGGATAATTACGCCTCCAGCGTCAGTCACCTGAACGACCGCTTTTTCGCCATTTGCCATTTTAACCTGACCGTTACCGACCGATGATGCGGGTACTGCACCCACTACGGCGTGGTAAAGAAGAATGTCGGCAAGCAGTTCAGGGTCAGCCAGTAGCCCATTCAATGTTTCGGCAGGGATCTTGGCGAAAGCCGCATCAGTAGGAGCAAACAGCGTAAAAGGTCCCTCGCCTGAGAGAATTCCAGCGATATCTGTACTTGGTTGAGCCGCGCTAATTGCAGCCAGCAAGGTAGTGAAATCATCAGCACTCACCAGATTGCCTGGAATATTATTGTAAGTCATATCGTAGACCTCTGCCATTCCAATGCCTCCCGCTCCGACACCATCCGCAAGGTGAAATGAATACTCACCGGGATCTACGGTTGCTATGAGAGCCGCGCCTGCATCACTGGCGGGCGGAATTTGGGTGGCACTAATGGCAAACATTTGCCCCCCAGTTTTCCAATCGTCATTGGCAATGATAACTTCATTGGGACCGTCGGTCATATGCTTAAATAGAGAGATATTCGGATCAGCAATGGGATTACTTACATTGTCAGTCGGGCCGGTTCCCTTCATGTATATTGGAACTTTTTCTCCGGCTTCACCCTTAACGATAAATCCGATGATGAAAGTTTCCTCTTCTGAACCCACTTTGGCTCTGGCGGATAAGTTGATTACCTCAGCTGCATTTGAGACTGCCCCAGTAAACAGGACTGCCATCATTAATAAGATTTTTGATTTCGTTCTCATGATTCTTGGATTGAATTAAACAGTTTTGAATTATTTTTAAGCTAAAACTAGCGTGTTTAATACAGTTCATTCATGGTTCAATAACAGTCTTCAATCAATTATAACCCATAACAGGCTTAAATAGCTGTTCATTTATTGTTCAATTTATGAGAGCAAACAAAAATGATCCAAAATAAGCCGTTCAAAGCCTATGTGGCTCATGGAAGCTACTAAATGTCGGAGTCATCCGGATTGTATTCACTGCCGAATATACAGATAGGCGATTCAACTCACTCGACCATTTCAAATGATTCCCCGGAAAAGAAAAAAAGGGTCGATGTTCATATTTCAGAAAAGAAAAAAAGGGTCGATGTTCATATTTCATATTTTCTTTGTTCTAAAAATCATCTTTGGAGTTGTAGTGGGTTACTTTCTACTCGGGGAGCGATTTCGAATGCTTTGATTATTTGAGTGCTTCCGATGGGAGTTGGTATCGTGGTTGTCCTTTTTCAAAGTGCGGAGATACAATCGTTCAGCAAAATAGTTGGGGGAGCCGTTACCCGGGGAGAGGATGCAAATGAAAGTGGATGTTCCTTTGCATCACGAAGGGTTGGGAGAATTTCCTCTTAGGAAATAGGTTGCCTTAGCTTGTTTGGGTCGTCATGACCCCCGACCTTTTGTGTTTAAGGGTCGGATAGTTTCATTCCCAAGAAACGGACCCTTACGACTAAGCTACTGAAATAATGTTTGATCTCTTTACGAAATCTCGCGGCAACTGGAAGGACGATATCCTTTCCGGGTTGACCGTTGCGCTCGCACTTGTGCCTGAGGCGATTGCCTTTTCTTTTGCAGCAGGTGTGGACCCACTCGTAGGGCTATGGGCTGCTGTGTTCATGGGCTTCATTACGGCCTCATTTGGAGGTCGGCCAGGTATGATTTCCGGCGCCACCGGCGCTATTGCCGTGGTGGTTGGTAAAGCAGTTCAGTATGGAGATGCCCAAGGTGAAGGCCTGGGTCTGCAATACCTGTTTACGGTTATTATGCTAGCCGGAGTGATCCAAATAATCTTCGGGCTTTTGAGATTAGGGCGATTCATCCGCCTGGTGCCGCATCCGGTTATGATGGGCTTTGTCAATGGCCTGGCCATCGTGATTTTGATGGCGCAATTTGCTTCATTTAAAACGCCCGATGGGTCCTGGATTGCCCCATCCCAGTTGATGGTTATTGGTGCTTTAATCGTCCTGACCATGCTCATCATCCAGTTTTTCCCAAAACTGACCAAGGCAGTGCCATCCACTTTGGTTGCTATTGTTGGGGTGGGATTAATCAGCTATTTCTGGACCGGATCCAAAACAGTTGCTGACGTTCTATTCGAAGGGACGGGTAGCAGTATCCTTAGCGGTGCGTTTCCGCTGCCGACTATTCCAACCGGATACATCGTTTGGAACTGGGAGAGCTTGAAAGTAATAGGCGGGACAGCACTTACCGTTGCGATGGTGGGGATCATTGAGTCCTTGATGACACTTCAGTTGATTGATGACCTGACCGAAACCAGAGGAGCAGGAAACCGGGAATGTATTGCCCAAGGCGGAGCGAATTTTTTGTCCGGCCTTTTCGGAGGTATGGGTGGTTGCGCCATGATCGGGCAAAGTTTGATTAATATTAAATCAGGTGGTCGGGGGCGTACCTCCGGCGTAGTTGCCGCACTTGCCTTGGCCATTTTTATCATGGTGGGTGGGCCCGTCATTGGCCAGATCCCGATCGCTGCACTGGTGGGCGTTATGTTCATGGTGGTTATTGGAACGTTCGAGTGGTCAACCTTTCAAACGTTTGGCCGTGTGCCGGTTTCGGAGATCTTCGTTATAGTTGCGGTCACCTTGATCACCGTATTTCTCCACAATCTTGCGCTGGCGGTATTCGCCGGTGTGATTCTTTCGGCCCTGGTCTTTGCTTGGGAAAGCGCCAAACACGTTCGGTTGAATCCTCAGGACCTCCCCGACGGTTCAAGAGTCTATGGGTTACAGGGGCTTTTATTTTTCGGCTCGGTTCGTGAGTTTACGGAGTGCTTGTCTCCGGCAAATGATCCGGACGAGGTAATCATCGACTTTCTGCATGCCCGCGTCTGCGATTACTCCAGCTTGGAAACACTCAATGCTTTGACTGAGCGTTATAAGAACGCCGGTAAACGGGTTCGCATACGTCACTTGAGTCCTGAATGCCAACAGCTGCTTCACACGGCAGGATCACTCATCGAAGTCGAAGTTGCCGAAGACGATCCTCATTACACCGTTGCCAGGATTTAGGAGGCCTTGTTTCTTTCTGTTTCCACTCCGATTGGTGCAATCGTTTCCAGGATCCTGGGAGGAAAGAGTTTATCCATGTGGGCGCTGACATAAAAAAAGACAGCGCCGCCTCCTAGTAAATAAAGGTGGTAGGTGCTAAAGCGCCAAAGGATAAGGACCAGGCCCACCATGGGCACCGGGACGAAGTGCCCGAGAATAAACGCCGTTGCAACCTCTACTCCTCCGCCACCACCTGGCAGAAATACCAGCATAGCAAACAGGAACAAAAAGCCTTGGATGAACAGGAGTGGGAAAGGATTTTTTAAACTTCCAAATGCCAACAAAATCAAGGGAAGAGCCCCATACCGGCAGACCCATTGAATCGACGCCAAACAGAAATTAATGAGAAGGGCACTACGTCGTTTGCGGAAAAGGAATCGTGTGATTAGCCAGGTGCGACGCATGCTACGTTTCAATTCCCAACGAAAATGACGAAATTTTCCCGGCCACCTTTGGCGACGACCGAGAGGCGATGCGTTAGCCATACTGTGAATGACTTTGGCCCAGAGCCCTGTTTGAAAAAAGAGGGCCATACAAATGATCCCGCCCAGGACAAGACCCCCTGCCAGGACGATTTGCCAGCCAGGCAATTGGGAGAACATCTCCGTCCAGTTTTTGTCCTGGACTATAAAAAAAATCGCGATGGGAGTAAGCAGGCCGAAAAAGGTAAGATCTACCATTACATCTGCCGCCAGCATGGACGCGCTTGTGGTTAACGGGACATGCGCTTTTTTCAGTAAAAACAATCGAAGCGCTGTTCCGCCCATCCCTGCGGGAGAGGCGGCTATGCCGAACTCTGTAGACATGGATACTGAAATGGCCTGACGGTATTGGAGCTGGTGACCAAGGGCACGTGAATTTATCCAGATACGGCCACCATTACAAAACCAGGCAACTACAATTGCTGAAAGAATGACTGGAGCGTACCACCAATTAAATTGAGCGATATAGTCCCAGGTTGCCTCCTCAGTAGTAAAAAATAGAATGATAGCTGTAGCGATTATGCCCAGGATTACGCCTTGTAAGCCGTAGCGGAGGTATTTGCCAAATTTATGGGGAGAGTTTGATTGGTTATCTGACATACAACTTTAGCTCACTGCCATAGAGACCGGTTTTCGCAAATCCTCTGGAATAAGATCGCGGTAGGTGCTGGTTGTTCTTGAGCGAAGTGCTTTTTCTAAAACTCCATAAAGGTGGGCTTCAATATCGGGGTAGTCGAAATCAATCGGATGAATCGCCAGTCTGAGGATGTGGGTATTTCTGTTCCATTGGTGAAATAGATTGATCCACAACTTGGATACGACACGCCTCCAAGCGTTGCGTGAACTGTATACGAGTGTCGGTGCTTTGACAAAGGTGTTTAAGGAGGGCAAATCGACTCCGTCCCAAAGGGTATTATATAGAAACCCCGCCTCTTTGATCGCCGCTTTGGCTTCCGCGCTCACGAGCCAGGCCGGAGCAGTAAATCCATAAACGGGAAGATGATTGCGTGTAAACAAACTGATTCCCGCGGCCAACTTTTCTTCCGCCTGGGTTTGGGACAGTTGGTAAAACTCTCCCTCGCCTGTGGTGTAGACATTGCCCATGAGTCGCTGGTACCAATTACCTCGAACGGCCTCCGCTCGGTGATAGTAACCGTGCAGACAAAGATCAAAATCCGCCTGATCCAACCCTTTTAACCATTCCACGAATTCAGGGGTCTCCGTGAACGGAGCTTGCCCGTGGTACTGAGGAATAACCAGCAAGGTCATATTTCGTGCGCCGAGTTGTTTACTCTTTTCAATAAATCGCCGACAGGTCTCCCAGGATCCAGGATGGAGATCGTGAAAGGAAATGATCAATTGTTTCCGGGTTCTATTCATGTCACCTCCGGAATTGGCACCGCATCGTCCTTATCAAATTCCCGGTAAATGGTCGCTACCCAAACACGTTGATCATGATAATCTTTATATTTGGTGATCTCTTTTCGATCAATGAATTTGAAACCGTAGCGTTCGAATATTTTTTCTGATCGGCGATCTTCGTAGACTTGCATCTGACCAAAAACCCCCTTGAGTCCCTTTTTGGCAACGCTGTTAACGAACGGAAAAATAAGACGCCTGCCCGCGATTCCTGTTCGGTATTCTTTATACATGTTAATATGAAAGTGGGCCGCATCCGGAACGCTTTTTGGCGTTTCCGCGAAAGCTTTAAAAAGGAACCAACTGAGAAACTTAAATGAAGCACGGTTGTAACGAAACGTTAGAACGCGTCCTACTATTTTTGGAACCGTCCTTGTCAAAATGATCCACAAAGTTTGTCGATTGACCGAATTATATTTGAAACATCCGAGGAGGTACCCGACTACGCGATCCTCATCAACGGCAACCAAGGCACTTTCGGGTTCAACATCGGTATAGTAGCGAGTGAAAAAATCGGCGAAGGCATCTCTGTCGATATAGACCGGGTCAATGGGATTTCCCATAAATCCTGTTTCGCAACAAATGTCGCGAACCGCCTGACGGTCACTGGGTAAGTAGGGCCGAATCTTCAGACTCATTCGTGAATGGCTGTGCTTTGTCCGGCGAAGGTAAATCCTTGCTGGCGAGTTCCGAGTATAAGGATGTCAGTTTCGAAAAGGTGACTTCCCAGGAAAAGTGTTCTTCCATTTTTTGTCTTCTTAAGCCGCGGTCGATTTCGGATTCATCCAATCGCCAGATTTGAGAAACCGCTTTGGCCAAGGCTTTCCCGGAAGTGTTGTGAGCCATGATGAGCGGTTCTTCGTATTGAAGGCCTTCGTCAAGGCCTCCACCTTTCACTGCAAGGACCCGGGTACCGCAGGCTTGCGCCTCAAGTGAAACCAGGCCGAAGGTTTCACAGTCTCCTGCGTGCACGAATAAATCGGCCGCAGAGTAAAAATCCGCCAAGCGTTCCGGGGATTCGCAGAAATGCACCCAGGAGATGTTTTTTTCTTCGTTTGATTTTTGCCGAATTTCGTTACGCGACTCACCGTCGCCGATGAGTAATAGATGATGTGGTTCGGCGTGTTCCTTGAGTGTCTCCATCATATCGAACAGGCTTCGAATATTTTTCTCACGCGCCAGGCGGCCAACAAACAATAACAGTCGGGTATTTTCAGTCAGGCCAAGTTCTTTAAAAATTCGATTCCGGCTTTCGCGAGGTGTGAAGGTTTCCAGGTTTGTCCCAAGTGCAATTCGTTTGAGCCTTTTAATGCCAACATTTGTTAATAGCTCCTCGCAGTGTTTACTCGAAACGACGGTTGCGGACATCCGGTTATAAAGTTTGATAAGGTACTTCTTAATCCATGGCGAAACCAAGGACTCGATTCTGGTGCCGGCGTACTTTCTTAAAGTTCGGTCAAGTGCTCTTGGGTAGTCAGAATGGTAAAAAGCGACAATCGGGATATCGTGAATCCGAGCGGCTTCCAAGCCAATCCATGCTGCGCGGTAAGGATCGCCCACTTCGATGATATCCGGATTCTCCCCGGCTATTACGGAAAGGATTTTCTTCTTACTTATGAGCATTCGGTAGCTGTTCGAACCTATTAATTTTGGACTTTTAATCTCATAGACGGCCGTTCGGCCTTCTCTGGTAATAGCGTCTCTATACGAGGGGATAATGAGAACGTGCGAGTGATCCGTATGCGCTAACAGGTAAGCTATCTTTTCATGAATGTACCGGCGCACTCCACCGCTCATGGTGCTATAAAACTGCACAATGTCGCAGATTATTAAGGGCTTTGGCGTCATGGTGAATGAGAAGCAAACAAGTCTTCCTCCCGGGGTTGAGACTGGCAACTGATTTTTCTTCCTTCGATCGGAAGCTGATTTTGCTGGTTATGATGTAGGGTTCTTGTTGATTGAGGCTCTTTTATGGACGTGCGGTCTGTGGATGACCCCGTCGCCTTTCTGAATGACTTGGCGAATTATTATTTGAGCTGAGAGACAGAACATTCTGAACTCCCGCTGCCAGATGGATTGCGTATTCCCGTTTTTATCAACGAATTCTGGACCAACAAGCAACGGCAGGCAGATCGTTTGTTTTCGCAAATAGTCCTAGAGTCCCAATTCTGAAAGCGCGATTTTTACGACCACCTTTTTAATCAAACGGGCTTCTCCCACTTCCAATTGTGGCATGTGTACGTCTTGCGGTAATAGAAATGCAAAGGAACCCGGGTAGACATCGACAAGGGTTGGCACTGATTCTGGTGTTTCGAAAAAAGTAACGTCGGTTGTTTCGTTGTAAGGAACACTTTCTTCCAACTTGTTTATATCAACCACAGCAATTCCTTCAGCACCATCCAGAGTGGCCTGAATATCCGCATATTTTTTATGAGCCTCGAATTTAGCTTTTGCAGGAGATTTGGTCTCATAACTCATTACCCTGGCGAACATCGCTTCGCCGTTGAGTGGGTATTCTCCATCCGGCGTATCGCTACCCAGGGATTTAACGAACTCAATTGCTTTGGTCCATGCCGGACCCAAAGGATATTGGCCGGCGTTTTTTAGTGTGTCTGTTATCATATTCTGGGCACTTTTCTACAAGATGGTAAAATGCGTGTAAATAGCTACCTCGAAATGTCCCTATTTTGACTGCGACAACTTGCCCTAAGATCTTATGTAAAGTCCGTATAGCGCGGTGCAGCTTCATATGAAAAATAAGAAAGGCTTTACCTTGGTGGAAATCATGATCGTCGTCGTGATTATCGGGATACTTGCGGTTATGGCTCACCCTGCATTTCAGAAGGTGAAAACGCATTCAATGGCTTCCCGAGTTGCCAGCGACTTTCGCACCTACGCCGGTTTATTTGAAACCTATGCTTTGGATAATGGGACTTATCCGCCTGATTCATCCCCCGGAGCCCTGCCTCCAGGGATGGAAAACTACATAAAAATTGAAAATTGGTCCGAGAGGTCACCTATCGGTGGCAGTTACGACTGGGTGTTCAATGGATTTAGCGGGACCCCGGTGGCAGCCATTGCAATCACCGGTTACACGGCTGGTGATGATCCGGTAAGAAAGCTGGATGAAATAATGGATGACGCTGGACTCAGTACCGGCATTATCCAGAAATCGGGTGGATCGGTGATATATATTATCGAGTAATTCCTGCTCCTTGACTGCACAGAAAATATGGGTGAAGTAAAGGCCGTGTAAAATAGATTCAGATCATTGTGGGCTTGTGCTTATTGAGGGACAGTCCAACCCACATTTATCTCAAAAGGATCAAACATGAACACGAATCCTCAAAATCCACCCTATCAGAGTAAACGGGGGTTTACTCTTGTTGAGATCATGATAGTCGTGATGATCATCGGTATTCTTGCTGCAATGGCCGGCGTCGCATTCAAGCACACGAGAGAACGGGCTATTGCCACAAGGATTGGAAACGATCTTCGGGTTTTCGCTGACGCCTTTCAAGCCTACTCTTTGGAAATGGGCGATTATCCTGCGGACGTGGGTCCTGCCACCGTTCCGAGCGGAATGGAAGAATATTTAAACACCAGCCTATTTACTTCGACGACACCTGCTGGCGGGTCATACGACTGGGATAAAGGTGTATTCGGAATTACTGCTGCTGTCTCAGTTATGGGAGTTACGGTTGGGCCAGGAATCATTTTGAAGATCGATGAGATTCTCGACGATGGGAACTTAGGTAGCGGTAACATTCGCTCGCGGTCAGGCGGATTGCTTTACATCATCGAAGGGTAACATTTCTTTTTGTTGTCTACCAAATCAGCCTCGGCCTTTGTAGCGTAGGCTTTTTGCTATCTCGTCGTTGACAGACGGTTAGGATTACAGAATCTTCCGCGGAGTGCCATCGTGTGTTAAATGAGCTTCTTCCGGTCCTTTAGTTTCCGCCAAATTGCCCCATGGGCAGTGGTCGTTTTTTTTGTCCTTAAAGCAATAATAACAAGTATCTGGATCGTTCGACCCTGGGATATTCCCGATGAAGTTGGGCATTATTCTTATATTAAGGATTTGGCTACCGGAAAGGGATTGGCGGTGCTTCATGAAACACTTCTTGATGTAGAGGTATGGAAAATGTTTGCCCCTGACCACCCACCCTCACCTGGTACCAATTGGATCGCTCAGCATCCACCCTTATACCATTTTCTCATGGTACCGGTTTACTGGTTGGGGGCCATGTTTGGGTCACCTGTTTGGGGGCCGTTTTTTTTAATTCGAGCAGTTACCTCCGTATTTTTTGGGCTGGGTCTTTTTGTATTAATGAAGGTGCTCCGGGAGGTTGGCCTGAATCCGGGTGCTGCTTTGGGCGTTGGTATTATGGTCGGTAGTATTCCCAACCACACCTACCTGGCTGGTGGTGTAAATCATGATGCATTGGTGTTTTTATTCGGATGCCTGGTGTTGTTGTTCTGGATACGATATAGCTTAAAAGGTGAATTGTCTGATTTAACCAAGCTCGGAATCGCTCTAGGCATAGGCGGAGTTGTGAAATACACCTTCCTTGTTCTTTTTCCGCCCATTCTGGCTCTTTCCTTAATAACCATTTGGAGAAATGGATCTGATGCCTGGAAACACTCTATCAGGATTCTTTTATTATCTACTCTCCCGATTGGGTTTTGGATAATGCGAAACTTATTTGTTTATGGTCAAATGCTGCCCATTGATATGACCGGTTTTGTGTCGGATGAACCGTTGAACATATCGCTCCTGGAATTCGGCAGGGCTTTCCCTATATTTTCGATCCTTATGCAATCGTTTTGGGGTCTTCTCGGATGGATGGGCGACGGGGTCATCAAGGTGCGTTGGCTTCAGATTTATACTATTTACCAAGAGGCCTTTACCTATCCTTTAATCGGCCTTTTTCTTCTCTCGCTGTTTTATACCGTAAAGAATGGAATCGGTAGCTGGAAGCGCTTACTTTGGGGAGTCGATAGGACGCTAATCGCGGTGGTGCTGCTCTTTGTTTCGGATTGGCTCGATCAGGAGTACACCCAATACTGGATTCTCATTGTTATTGGCACCATTGCTCTTAGTTGGAGGATTTCAGACCATTTTTTTGGATACGTAAATAATGAGAAAGATAGGGAAGGGGGTATCGAAATGGGTGCGCTTGTCATATTCTTTTTCTTCCTGATTGTTCACATCTTAAAAGTTTATTCGTTTACCGTTTCGTCCGGAGCACTGCAGGGTACGTTTGGACGGTATTATCTACCTGTGTTAGGTTTTGCCATCGTAGGATTTTTTGCTTTTGGGCTTAGGAAATGTCCTTGGGCCGCACAACTAGTACTTGGATTCGGGATACTTTATAGTTGTGTGGAACTTTATATCTGGCTTCACGAAGCTATTCCATTTTTCAGTGTCTATGGATAGGGTATTCACATGTTTATGTTCGGTTCGCATGGGAGGGTTTGCAGGACTCGCCATAGTCAGCGTTTTGACTATCCTTATTCTGCAGGAGGATTCAATTCAACCGTTCAAAGAACATCTCTGGGCAGAAGATATCATCAGCGCACCTTTAATTGAGGAGAGCGTTTTAACTCAGGAATTGATAATACCCGAGGGACTCGCCGGCGAACGGTTTCAGACCGCTATCTTCTTTGGAAGTAAGGAAGAAGCCAGTATCGGATCCGTTGAGATATCTTTAACTCAGGCAGCCCATTCACAGGCGCACGTCGCGGTAGGTCTTGCGCCATACCCAACCCTGAGAAAACGATTTAACTTTGATGGTTTTTCTGAGGGATTAGCTGTTATGACCATTAAAGGAATGGCGGGCAATACGGAGTTGGCACCCGGTGTTTTAGGCATTGAAAAAGGGGAAGGGGCGGAACTGCAGGGACTGTCAAGCGAAGACCCTCTCTATTTGTCAGTGGACTGGTTTAAAATCGTTGATGGTGGAGATAAACTAAGCCTGAGCTTTCCAAACCGACTGATAGCCCTGCTTTGGTTGCTACCTTTCGCGGGACTGATCGCTCTTTCCTGGGCAGGAATGAGAAACGCTTAAGCTTGTTAATGGTTCCTTTGAAGTTGTGGTCGAAATCTCGATCAACTTTTATTCTTCGGCAAGAATTGCTCACGGATAACCTGCCAGCGGGATTCTGGTATGGAGGCACCCATGACTTGAACCGCCTCTGCTCCAAGTATTGATCCATATTCTCCCGACCGCTTTAAGTCCCGGCCGTTCAACCATCCGTAAAGAAAGCCGCAAGCCCATAGGTCGCCTGCGCCTGTTGTGTCTACCGCTCGGGCTACAGGACAAGCAGCCACTGAAAAAACTTCATTTCCTTGTGCGATGAGTGACCCATTCTTTCCAAGCTTTACCACAGCAATCTCAGCTAATTGAGCTAAGTACCTAACCATGGCTGTATAATCCTGTCCCAGGCCAGTGAACGCGGCGGCTTCTTCTTCGTTTGAAAAGATGACATCCACGTAGTTTTTTATGATATCCGCCATGATGTCCTTTGTGGCATGAACCACTTCAAAAGAAGCCAAATCCAAACTAATTGTGCACCCTGCCGCTTTTGCTGAATCGAGGGCCTTATACATCAAATCCCGGTTGAACAATATGTAGCCTTCGATGTGGGCATGATGGTAGCCTTGAAAATCGTGCACTGAAATTTCCTCGGGATCCAAGGTCATTGCGGCTCCCAAATCCGTGCGCATCGTTCGCTCCGAATCCGGAGTTACCAAGGACAGGCAACGGCCATTCGCAATAGTTCCTACCTTGAAACGGCTTCCGTCTCCGCCACGACCCATTAGCCCATTTCTGTAAAAAGTGCCAATTTCACAGTTTCCAATTTTGCCCAACATAGCTGCGGGATTTCCAAGTTCGGCGAGTCCCAAAACGGTATTCCCGGTCGAACCACCTGGAGCGAGAACAGGTTTGACTGGTAGTTTGGCCAATAAATCATCCATCGTCAGAGTATCCACCAGCACCATGCCACCTTTTTCACCTGCGACCGAGAGAACGAACTCATCACTCACATGAGCTAACAGATCCACCACCGGAGAACCCATCCCGATGACCTTATTTTGAAATGTATCTTTATTCATAGTATTTAGTAAAATCCCCTGATTAGCCCATTAAAGAATCAGCATTTGATATAGAAAGAGGAAGCGGAACCAATTTGAATGCAATTTCCAATTTCTAAAGGTGTTAGGATATTTTCTTAGGGTGTTGATCTGACAATAAGGGCTGCTTGCTCAAATGGCAGGCAGGGCAATGGGCGTTTCATTTAATGGTCAATCGGATTGTTCATCCCGGATGTAAGTTCTCAATAGTTCTGGCCTTGATTGTTTGGCGTACCGTCCCCCCTGATCCAAAACAAAATCCTCCCGGCACAGGTTTTGGTTTGTGCTTTGGAAATTATTTCCGCACTCATGTTGAAACCCATACTTAACCATGAAGTATATATTTATTACTGGTGGTGTCGTTTCCTCTTTAGGAAAAGGCCTCACCGCCGCTGCTATTGGGGCATTGCTCGAACTCCGAGGATTAACTGTCCGAATTCAAAAATTTGATCCATACTTAAATGTGGATCCAGGAACGATGAGTCCATTCCAACATGGAGAAGTCTATGTGTTGGATGATGGAGCTGAAACAGACCTGGATTTGGGTCATTATGAGCGGTTTACCTCAGGAGCCCTTTCAAAGCTCAACAATCTGACGTCGGGCCAGGTATACGAAACAGTTATCAAGAAGGAGCGTCGGGGTGATTACCTTGGAAAAACCGTGCAGGTTATACCTCATTTAACCAATGAGATCAAAAGCCGGATTTATAAATCAGGTGAAGGAGTGGATATTCTTATCACCGAAATTGGCGGTACCATCGGAGATATCGAAGGTCTGCCCTTTGTTGAGGGAATACGACAATTTAGCACTGAACAACCTCGGGGGGATGTGCTTTTCATCCACGTTACCCTGGTTCCCTATCTTGCAGCCGCTGGTGAATTAAAGACCAAGCCGAGCCAGCAGAGTGTGGCGAAACTGCGGGAAATTGGGATTGTTCCAGATATTTTAGTTTGCCGATCAGAGGAAAGTTTGGGTGACGAAGTCCGACAGAAGCTGGCAATGTTCTGTAATGTTCCGTTCGAAGCTGTGATTGAAGAGTGCGACGTTGAAACCTCGATCTACGAATTGCCATTGATGCTGCAACGAGAAAATGTCGATGATCTGGTAGTTGAGTATCTCCACCTGAACGCTCCCGCGCAGCCTATGGACAAATGGAATGATGTTGTCCGTCGCTTAAAATACCCCGCCCATAAAGTTACGGTTGGGGTCGTTGGTAAATACATCGAGCTTCAAGATGCCTACAAATCCGTGTATGAATCTCTTACACACGGTGGTATTGCGAATGACGCCAAAGTCATTGTTAAGCGAATTGATGCTGAAGATCTTACTACTGAAGAAGGTCGGGAGATTTTAAAGACCCTCGATGGGGTTCTCGTTCCTGGCGGGTTTGGCGATCGCGGCACGGAGGGAAAAATTTGGGCGGCACGTTACGCTCGTGAAAATGGTCTGCCTTATTTCGGATTGTGCCTCGGGATGCAAATCGCTGTTATTGAATTCTCCCGCAATGTTCTGGGTTTGGCGGATGCAAACAGTCTTGAGTTTGATGAAAATACTCCTCACCCCGTTATTCATTTGATGGAAGATCAAAAAGCTGTGACCAAAAAAGGTGCTTCGATGCGCCTGGGTGCTTACAAATGTGATTTAGTCGACGAATCGATTTCGAAAAAAGCTTATGGTGAAGACTCCGTAAGTGAGCGCCATCGCCATCGTTATGAATTCAACAATGCCTACCGCGCTGATCTTGTTGCTAAAGGGCTAAAGGTGACCGGAATTAACTCAAAACGTGATCTTGTAGAAATCGTAGAAATTGCGGATCATCCTTGGTTTGTAGGAGTCCAGTTTCATCCGGAATTTAAATCCAAACCGTTCAAAGCCCATCCTTTGTTTGCATCGTTTATTGCCGCAGCGATGATGAAGAAGGCAAATGTCTAAATGCTATTTGATCCCAACAAACTTTTACTACTGGCAGGGCCCTGTTCTTTGGAGTCCTTGGAAATCTGCAGACCTGTGGCGGAATGTTTGGCCGAATTGAGGGAAAATAATCCGGCTCTAAACATCGTTTTCAAAGGATCTTTCGACAAAGCTAACCGTACCTCTATGGAAGGAGCTCGTGGCACTGGTCTAAAAGCTGGGCTCGAAATATTGGCTGAAATCAAGAGTCGCTATCAGTTTCCAGTCGTAACCGACGTGCATGGAATTTCCCAGATATCAGTAGTGGCCGATGTAGTGGATGTGATTCAAATTCCTGCTTTCTTATGTCGCCAGACCGACCTTTTGGTTGCAGCAGCTGAAACAGGCCGTGTGGTTAATGTTAAGAAAGGCCAGTTTCTTGCTCCGCAAGACATGAAACATGTGGTCGCGAAGCTGGAGAATGCTGGTGCCGCTGAGATGTGGCTGACGGAACGAGGAACTACTTTTGGATATCGTAACCTTGTTGTCGATATGCGGAGTTTTGACCTGATGAAGGAAAATGGGCACCCTACTATATTTGACGCTACGCATAGCGTCCAATTGCCAAGTGGCGGGGATGGGAAGAGCGATGGACAAAGAGAATTTGTTCTTCCGCTTGCCCGAGCTGCTTTAGCTGCTGGGGCGAATGGCATTTTTATGGAGACGCATCCAAATCCCGATGAAGCTATTTCAGACGGGCCGAATATGGTTCCGCTGGCTGAATTATCTCAAATGGTTGAGGAGTTGTTGCAAATCTGGAAGCTTATGAAATCCTTGGCTCCCGGTTGAAAACCTATTTTATATTTCCAAGATGAAAACTTTCGTTGCTCAAATCCCGATCCCTTCCATGGGGGCTACCGTTAACGAATTAACTGTGATAGACCTCGAAATAGAGGCAGGCGACTTGATTGAAAAGGGCCAGAAGTGTGCTGAGTTGGAAAGTGATAAATCGGCATTCGACTTTGAAGCGCCCTGCACAGGTACTGTCAAAAAGGTATTAGTCAGAGCTGGAGACATTGTGGACGCGAATTCACCATTCCTCCTGATTGAGACGGACGATGTATCTTTAAAGCATCTTGAAGTGAACGATGCAGCAGCCGATACAATTGAAGAACCAGCCGTAAAAGTGAGTCGGGCAACGCAGGCAGTAAAAGGGTCACCGGTTCCAATACCAAAACAAGTTGCTAGAGCATCGCTTCATGCGGTGTCCGATACGGGGAATTTGAGGTGGACGCCCAAAGCAATTAGAATTGCCAAAGAGGCCGGATTTGACCCAGCCACTATTAGCGAAATTTCTTCAACTGGGCCGGGAGGCCGGGTATCTGGAGATGATATTCAAGCCTACATCGCAACGCAACCGGAGTCCATTACTTCTTTGGAAACCGCCCCATCAGCTTCCCCTGCGCGTGAAACGGTCTGTGTTGCCGGGATTGGGTTTGCTGTGCCAGATAAAGTGCGAACCAACAAAGAGCTGCTCGAAAAATTTCCAGGTAAAACAGAGGAAGAAATTGTTAAAACCACTGGCATTTCTCAACGGCGAGTTGCTGAGCCAGATGAAGATGTTACTACCTACGCCGCCAAGGCCAGCAAACGAGCGTTAGCCATGGCCGGGGTCGATGTATCCGAGATCGATGGGATCATTTTGGCGACCATCATACCGGACCAACCTGTTCCCAGTGCTGCCAGTGCTCTCGCGAAACATCTTGGAATTCCTCACGCGTTGGCCTTCGATTTGAACGCAGCTTGCTCTGGTTGGTTATATGCTCTTGAAACCGGCCGCGCGTTTATTAGATCCGGCACAGCCACAAAATTATTGGTCGTGACGGCGGAATTGTTGTCCCGGATTACAAACTTTGAAGATTACAGCACCGCATTTCTTTTTGGAGATGGTGCCGGAGCGGCCGTGTTAACGGATGCTACTGAGGGTCCTCAATTACATCGATTGCGCCTAACCGGTGATGCTAATCAATACGAGGCCATTCAGCGAGCGGGTGGGGGTGCCAAGATTCCAATCGCCCAACCCGGAAGTGATCTTTCCAAATTTTACCTAACCATGAATGGGCCCGCTGTGTTTAAATATGCAGTGGTGGCGTTCTCCGATATCATAGAGGATTCTCTCCATAGAGAAAACCTGACTGTGGATGATGTCGATTGGGTGGTTCCTCACCAGGCAAACGAACGTATTCTTAAGGCGGTTAGTAAACGGGTTGGAATTCCATACGATCGCTTTGTTGTGACGATTGGTAAATACGCGAATACCTCTGCCGCCTCGGTCTCAATGGCGCTTGGATGGGCCGCTGAAGAAGGCATTTTTGAATCAGGCGATAAGATTATTTTCTGCTCGGTGGGAGCTGGTCTCACTTATGCTGGTGGATTGCTTGAATGGTAAATTCCCATCTCGGCTTGGGTCTTTAAAAATATTATCAAAATCAGGCACCTCAAAGGCTGTCTCTCGTTTCGTATATAAGGCTGTTTAAGGCTGGTAGGTTAGTCGACTCCCGCCATGCAAGTACTTCTCGAGGTCCTAATTGAAACTATCATTCTAATCGCATTCCTGTGGATTGGGAAATCCATCATGAAGGCTCAGCTGTATTTCAAACCTCTTGCAATCACTGCTTTTGCTGGAGCTCTGGCCAGCCAAGTACCTTTTGTTGGCACTTCTCTTTCGATTTTTGTGGTACTCTTCTTTTTGTGGAAAATGGCACGGTTGGATATATTTCCAGACAGTGCTTTAATTCTAATTGTTGGCAAAGGGTCAGGTTTAATTATGATGATTTTCGTAGTGGCCGTTGTGATGGATTTTTCTGATCCCAAAGAAACAACATCTTTGAGCCAAGTACCCGTTTACGAAGGTGAGGGCGGGAAACAGTACTATTCTGAAAGTGGTAGCATCTACTATCTGGGCGAAGATGGGGAACAGGTAGAGGTTGACGGTACGGAATTACTTGGAATCTCCGAGATAATGGAAATCGCCAATCAGGCACCTGCCGACCAAATGATCGAAAACGACTTGACAGAGGAGCTTACTATTGAAGTCGCTGAGTCAACGGAATCCGTTGTGTTGGTCACCGCTAATGAAGACGAATCCACCTGGAATTCAGAACCGCTGATTTCTGATTCAATTATCAGGGGGCAGGAAATTCCTTTCGAAGTGTTTGTTCCTGAAGGATGGCTTGTAAGGCAAAATTCCCAAGTGGTTTCCATAGGAACTGAGGACCACATCTACTTTAACTGTCATTCGAGCAAAGAGTATTCGGATAACAAAACCTATTTACGCTCAGAGGTGAATCGTGCGATAGGTAAGTATTCTGGCTACCAAATTATGAAACAGGAAGTTGTCTTGCTCGACGGGAAACAGTGGGCAAGGCTCCAATTTATCAATGATCCTGGAGATCAGATTCTTATGTTGACCCATTCCAGCATGTTGGGAAGTTTTACGATCGAGCTCAACGGATCCTATATGCAATTGTCTAATAACAAAGATATGCTGCATCGCATTTTGTATAGTTTCAATTTTCCTCCTTCAACTTTCCTGTTGGCGCAGTTGGAAAGCGAAGAATAGCCTTTTTAAACGGCATTAAAATTTAGCCATCAATTGAGCAATCGCCGTTACGGCAGCCGTTTCGGATCTCAAAACATGGGGACCCAATGAAACCGGGACAACTCCTCTGGATTCAAACTCGCGGTACTCGTCCTCTGAAAAATCGCCTTCCGGTCCGATAAATAGCGTGGTAGATTTCAAAGGATTAATTTCGCTCCAGGGCCTCGCAGTACTCTCCAAACTGGCCACAACCGCCGACTCTAAGGGATGATGGGCTATGAATGTTTTTAAAGCAACCGGGGTTGCCAATTCAGGAAGCCAGGGATTGCCGCTCTGTTTGCAACCTTCAATGAGATGGCTCTGCCATTTTTCGCACTTTGAAGAAACATCTTTCAAGTTAACTATGGTACGTTCAGTAAGTAGAGGCTGGATTCTGGTGACTCCGAGTTCTGTCGCCTGCCTTAAGATAATATCGAAGGTCTTTCCTTTGACGATTCCTATTGCCAGGGTTATGCAAACTAAGTTGTGGGGATATTGCTTAATGGTTAATTTTTGAAGACTTGCGCATCGCTTATCCGCTTCATCAAGAGTACAGTTCCATTCAATTCCCATTCCGTTAAACACTACCACTAAATCTCCTTTGCGTGCCCGATTGGTGTTTACCAGATGATGTGACTCAAAAGGCGAAAGCTTGATCCGGTTCTCCTCAGAGTCCAAGTTTTTGGCATAGCTGCGAAAATCTGACATGGCCGCATGATCCTACACATTATCAATTAATGTCCAGATCGAGCGATGAACTTTTCTTTAATTATCGCGTACATAAAGAAGCTCCGTCTTCACGGAGCTTCTTTTGCTTAACAAACTACAAACTACAAACTACAAACTACAAACTACAAACTAGACTGAAACTATGAACTATACTCTAATAATGCTCATTAGCTATGTAGAGTAAGACGTAGAATTGTTCGATTTCGTTCAAAATTTTCCTCTTTTTTTCCTGGAAAATTTTCAATTTTTCTAAGTCGCTGAGCGTAAACATTTTAAGTTTTCACATTCCTACCATAAAATTGCAGATCCAAGAGGAAATCACATTAAATGAGAATTACAGGAGGGAAAGCCCGAGGGATCCAACTGGTGTCACCTACCGGCCAAAAAACGAGACCGGCCGCAGATGTACTTCGAGAAGCCTTGTTTTCATCTCTCGGAAACGAAGTGAAGGGGGTACGCTTTGCTGATCTTTTTGCCGGAACAGGTGCTTATGGCTTGGAAGCCTGGAGTCGAGGAGCTGCAGAAGGAGTCTTTGTTGAATCCGACCGTCATTGTGCTCGATGTATGACCGAAAATATTGCGCGTGTTGCGAAAAGTGCGGGAGTTAGCCCATCATCTGTTTCGTTTATTCGATCCGATGTTTTTAAATGGAGTTCGTTTCATCCCAAGAGCTTTGACATCGTTTTTGCTGATCCGCCTTATCGGCTTTACCCAAATATTATCGCTGAACTGTTTCGGATCGGCAGAGACTTGCTTTGTCCCGATGGAACCCTAGTGATCGAGAAACCCGCTAGCGTTACTATGGCTTCGGAAGGTTGGATGTTAATCAAACAGCTTGGTAAGGCGCGGGGAGATGGACCGTCTTTGGCGATATTTAAACCTGATTCACAGCTTCATATTACTTCTAAGGATTGAAATTGCCGCGATACAGGCTGTTTCCGTTCTCAACACTCGAGTTCCCATACCGGTCAATATGAAGTTATTGGCCCTAAGCAGGTTTCTTTCACTTTGACTCCATCCTCTTTCCCCTCCCAGAGCCACGGTAAGAGGCAGGGTTTTCTTAACCATGGAGGTCAACTCTTTTGTCGATTCATAGTTGTCCATTGCTAATCGGCTGCCCTCGACTGAGGCGTGGGGAAGCGCATCCTCCAACGAAGAGACAAGCGTGAGCTTTGGAATCCTGGTACAAAACGCTTGTCCTGCTCCCTGGAGCATCAGTCGCTCAGATTCTCCCGAAGTCCACAGGCGACTCATTTTATAGCCCGGTTCAGATTTTTCACTTTCGAAAAACGTAAAACTTCGTACACCCAATGAAGTACATTCTTGAAGGATCTTTCTGCAAGTTTGAGGTCTACAATAGCTCACCCAAAGATCGATGGGGTATAGTTCCGGAGTGTCCTTTTCCCATTGGAACGACAGTAGCAGTGAATTCTTTTCTATCTTAATCAACCTGGCTTTTCCTCGGGGGCCGTTGATTTGTCCAACGTCAAAGGATTCATCCTGTTGCGTGTTGAGGACATTGAGAATATGTTTTGCCCTTGGATCGGTTAATAAAAGAGGGCTCGCGAGCTCGGTTGGACTAAAAAGAATCAGGTTCAATGTCCCACAGGGTTAAGCCAGGCCTTTATACTCAAAACCGGCATCAACGACGGCTTTGCCAATGGCGGTTAAATCGTAGTTGTATCCGTGTGCCCAAATCAGGTTCTGTGTGTGGTCTGCTTCAGCTGATTGAACACCTTGAATGCTTAATACGGCTTGAGAGACACTACTCGCGCAGTGACTACAGGTCATCCCTTCAACTCTCAAAATTGAAGTTCTTAAACCCTCAAGCGACGAATTTCGGGCAGGCTTTTTAATTTTTGGATACAGGAATGTCCAACCCAGCATGGCAATTAATCCAACGCCGGATAGGAAGTGAAGGATGGATTGATTGCTGTGATCTGTGTGGAGCATTATTGAATTTCCAACGAAGCTACTTCCGTATGCGTCCAACAAGAAACCACTAAACCATGAAATGAGCACAATGGATGTGAGGTAAATCGCAATGGTCCGTCGCCCCAGTATTTTTACCAGCGTTGTGATCGTAGCGACATTTGTAGCGGGTCCGGCTATTAAAAAAACGAGAGCTGCTCCCGGACTTACTCCGGCTGCCATAAACGCAAAAGCGATTGGAATGGAACCCGTAGAGCAAACATAGAGCGGAATTGCGACCATGGTAACTGCCACATAAGTTAGCCACGGATTGCTAAGGTATGCTGCTCCCAGATCTTCAGGTAGGGAGACATTTCTAAAAGGATGCTCCAGGTTTCGGTCCAAAACGTTTTCAGCCAATGGTTCATTCGGGCCTCACTTGCTAAGTTTAAACATGATATCTGTCAGTTCCTTGTAGTGCTCTTCTCCGTTTCCTTTTTTAATAGAATCGGTTACACAGGTTTCAAGATGATTTCGTACAACTTGCCTGGATACACCTCTTAGCGCTTCCTGTATCGCCGCAATCTGGGTAAGGATGTCCAAACAGTAACGCTCTTCATCAACGAGTTTGCTTACACCGCCTACCTGCCCTTGAATAATCTTCAGTCGTCGTAGTGCCGTGTTTTTATATTCTGGAAGAATCATGTGATCAAGGTACCCCCGGGGGGTATAGTGTCAAGTGGTAGGTCAAAGTTAACAATGCCAGAAGGTTTTTATGATGAAACGGCTTGGTTGAAATGGCCTACACTTTAAGTGTACACTAAAAACGCCTTCCATCCCGCGGGATAGAGGCGTTTAAAAGTGGTGCGGGTGGACGGAATCGAACCGACGTAGCCAGCTTGGAAGGCTGGAGTTCTACCACTGAACTACACCCGCGGAAAAGTCGGCTATTCCGTGGAATAATGTCTTATTGATCAAGCACTTTTTTGAGTTTTTTGGAGGAATTTTGAGGTGAAATTTTACACTTTCTTAACCATGTTCTGTATTGCCTAAGGCATTCCAGTTCACATGGTTATAAACATCATGCCTATCACGTCATCGTCTGCTAATATCGGTTCGAAAAGGACTTCACATAATACAAAGAAGAAGATCAGTTTCGCAGAGTCTCAACGTTTGGCTAAACAAAGGTCTTACGAAAAGCGTGCGCCCAAGCACAAGGTCAAGCTTGCCGACCTCACGATTTTTACCCAACAGCTCGGTTCAATGCTGGATGCTGGTTTGCCGCTTGTTTCCTGCTTGGATGCCCTTCAGGAACAAACAGACGACCAAACATTTATGGTTATCATTCGTGATGTTAAGAATGACATCGCTAGCGGAACCTCGTTTTCCGATTCTGTTAAGAAATTTCCACGCGCATTTAATAACCTCTTCACCTCAATGGTCGAAGCAGGTGAAGCGAGTGGACAGCTTTCAGAGATCCTTGCGAAGGTAGCTATTTATTTTGAAGACTCGGTGAAGTTAACCAAGAAGGTAAAGAGCGCATTGATGTATCCGATCGCCGTTATCCTACTTGCGGTCGGGTTGGTGAACGTTCTGTTGATATTTGTTATTCCGACATTTAAAGAAATGTTCACTGACATGGGCGCTAAGCTACCGATGCCAACTCAGATGCTAATCGATGTATCTGACTGGTTGAAGGGTAACATTCTTTTTGTTATAATCGGAGGTATTATATTTTGGAAGGTTTTGGCAAAATTCCTGGCAACACCCCGTGGTCGGGTTTTCAAAGACAAGGTGTTGTTCCGTTTGCCTATTGTAGGAGGACTAAGTCAAAAAATTGCTGTTTCGCGTTTTTGCCGAACCTTTGCGATTCTCCTCCGAAGTGGTGTTCCCATTCTAAAAGCTTTGGACATTGTTTCCCGCGCAAGTGGCAACACCTACATCGAGGTTGCCTGTAAAGAGGTAAGCCGTGTTATCAATCAAGGCGGCCAGGTTTCTGAGGTTCTCGCAGAAAAACCCTATTTTCCTCCGATGGTGAAACACATGGCGAAAGCGGGTGAACAAACCGGTAAAATGGACGACATGTTCGACAAGATTTCAGATTTTTATGATTCGGAAATTGAAACCACGGTCGCGGGTCTTACCTCCCTTATGGAACCGATTCTTATCTGCTTTCTTGGTATCGTCATTGGTGGAATTGTTATGGCTATGTTCTTGCCAATCTTCAATATGGCCAATGTTGTCGGTGGCTAATCTCAAGAAGGTGAATCTTTACCGTTATCCTGATTCTTGAACCTCCAAAAAACTTATTTCTACTTTAAATCATGTCATCGGTCCTAATAGTTGATGACCAGAAGGAACTTCACGATATCCTGAGGGTTGTTGTCCAACCCTTAGGCTGCTCCGCAGAATTTGCTTTTGATGGCCAGGAAGCTTTGGATTTATTCAAAAACAATTCTTACGATGTAGTATTGTCCGATATATCCATGGAGCCCATGGACGGGATAACGCTTCTAAATGAGATTAGAGATATTGATCCCAATGCTATAGTTATTCTGATGACAGGTTATGGCAGCATGGAAACTGCTGTTCGCGCTTTAAAGAGTGGAGCATTTGATTATATCCAGAAACCTTTAAAGATTAAGGAGTTTGTCGCTGCCTTGAAAAAGGGACTGGACGCAAAATCCCGGGGATTGGTTTCCAGGCCCATTTCTCAATCTTCACAACGGACGATTCCACCTTTTCAAGCCTCGGAAAATTGTTATGCTCTTATGGGCAAGGACAAGCGGATCGTAAAGGCTCAGAAACAAGTAGATCGTTTAGTAAAAGTGAGCACGCCGGTTTTAATTCAAGGTCCTGCTGGCACGGGCAAGAAAATGGTAGCTCTTACAATTCACCACTCAAGTGGCTTCAACGAAGGCGAATTGGTTGGGCTGGATTGTTCAGTAGCTGATCAAGATGAATTGAAGAATCAATTGTTGGGTCAGGATGGATTGGGTGGTCCGTTGTTGGAACGGGCGACTGGGGGATCCCTTTACTTGCAGTCGATTCAAGCCATGGATTTGAAGGTTCAAAATTCCTTCGCCAAATTGTTGAAAGCAGTAGGACATGAATTTCGACTAATTTGCTCAACTGAAGTTGACCTTGAAGATGCCATGGATGACGGGAAGTTCTCCCACGATTTGTTTTACCGAATCGCTTTGTCCATCATCCACTTACCGGGAATTGGTGAACGCAAGAATGATATGGAAGACATTGTTCGCTCCATTATGGATAACTCTTCGAACTTTAAGTTTGATAGTCGAAAAATTGAATTATCGGAGGAAGCCTTTGATTACCTGATTGAGCAAAAGTGGAGCAAGAATTTGGACTATCTTGTTCAGAAGGTGACCAATGCCGTGACAAACACGGAAGATAGAATAATAACTCCAGAAATGCTTCAAAATTAGGCAGTTTCATTGGATTACGAAATACTCCGCTTTTTACTTTTCAAGCCAGAAGGTATTCTCCAAGTTAGTGCGAATTTTGCGATCGCTTCCGGTCGCATGAAGTCCGAATTCGCCTTTTATGCCTAAACGTACCGACCTAGAATCAATCCTGATCATCGGATCCGGCCCTATTATTATCGGCCAAGCTTGTGAGTTCGATTACAGTGGGACTCAGGCTTGTAAAGCTCTTCGGGAAGAAGGCTACCGAGTGATCCTAGTTAACAGTAATCCAGCCACGATAATGACCGACCCCGAGTTTGCCGATGTAACTTACATCGAGCCACTGACCGTGGAGATTGTCACAAAGATCATTGAAAAGGAACGACCCGACGCTCTGCTTCCAACCTTGGGAGGTCAGACGGCCTTGAACTTAGCGCTCGATTTAGACGCCGCCGGGATATTGAAAAAATTCAATGTGGAAATGATTGGAGCAAAACCTGATGCCATCAAAAAAGGTGAAGACCGGCTCTTGTTCAAAAAGGCTATGATTAAAATCGGCCTTGATGTGGCCAAGTCCAGGGTTGTTTATTCTTTAGAAGAAGCGCGTAACGCCGCAGAAAAAATTGGACCTTTCCCATTAATAATTCGTCCAGGGTTCACCATGGGTGGAGCCGGTGGAGGAATTGCCTATAATAAGGAAGAATTTGATACTATCGTTGCCAATGGTCTCGAGATTTCACCTGTCACAGAAGTGTTGGTCGAGGAGTGCTTGTTAGGTTGGAAAGAGTACGAAATGGAGGTGATGCGCGATTATAAGGATCAATGTGTCATCGTTTGTTCTATCGAAAATTTTGACCCGATGGGAGTGCATACGGGGGATTCGATCACGATTGCTCCAGCAATGACTTTGACCGACAAAGAGTATCAGCTCATGCGTGATGCGTCCTTTGCCTGTATTCGTGAAATTGGGGTTGAGACAGGAGGAAGTAACATACAGTTCTCGGTTAATCCTGTAGATGGCCGTTTGGTGGTCATTGAAATGAATCCTCGGGTTTCCCGAAGCTCTGCCCTCGCTTCAAAAGCGACTGGGTTTCCTATCGCGAAGTTTGCTGCGAAACTGGCAGTCGGGTACAGCCTGGATGAAATCCAAAATGACATTACCCGCGAGACACCGGCAAGTTTCGAGCCTTCGATCGATTACGTCGTAACAAAAATTCCTCGCTTCACTTTTGAGAAATTTGAAGGCGCGGACACGACACTTACCTCATCCATGAAGAGTGTTGGTGAAGCAATGGCCATAGGCCGCACTTTTAAAGAGTCTTTTCAAAAAGCGCTACGTTCGCTCGAAGTTGGATCTCGTGGCTTGGGTGGAGGTGGAAAGTATGGGGCTGATCCGGATTGCGAGGACTCTGTGATTCGGAGTCGTCTTTCGATTCCAAACGCCGAGCGTATTTTCTATATTCGTTATGCGTTGCTAAACGGCATGTCTGAGGAAGAAGTGTTTGAGCTTACCTCCATTGATCCCTGGTTTGTTAATCAAATCGCCGGGATCGTAGCCATTGAGAAAGAACTTGCCAAACAGACCCTGCAGTCAATCGATAACGAATTACTCAGGGAGGCTAAAGAAGCCGGGTTTTCAGATGCTCAATTGAGCTACTTGCTCGATGCGCCAAGGGAGGCTGTAAAATCCAAGCGTGAATCTATCGGGTTAAAAACAATTTTTCGCCTTGTTGATACCTGTGCCGCCGAATTTGAAGCATTCACGCCGTATTACTACTCATCCTATGGAGATGAAAATGAGGTAGTACCGTCGGACAAACCCAAGATAATGATTCTCGGCGGTGGCCCCAATCGAATTGGGCAAGGCATCGAATTTGATTATTGTTGTGTGCATGCGTCCTATGCTCTCCAGGAAGCTGGTTTCGAAACAGTCATGGTTAATTCCAATCCGGAAACTGTTTCCACGGACTACGATACATCGGACCGGCTTTATTTTGAGCCACTTACTCTGGAAGATGTTCTCGCTGTTTATGAGCAGGAGAAATGCCAAGGAGCCATTGTTCAATTTGGTGGGCAAACACCCCTTAATCTTGCCACGGAGTTAAAGGCCAATGGTGTAAATATTATTGGAACGAGTCCTGAGAACATTGATGCAGCAGAAGACAGGAAGTTGTTCGCCGATATTCTGAATCGAGTCGGACTCAGGCAACCCGCCAACCGAATTGCCATGAATGCAGCAGAGGCTTACCTCATGGCTGAGGAGGTTGGGTTTCCCATATTGCTTCGACCCTCATTTGTCCTCGGCGGTCGTGGAATGTTCGTTGTTTCTTCTATTAAAGAAATGGAGAAGGTCGTCAAAGAGACTTTTGAAGTGGTTCCCGACAAACCAGTACTCATCGACCGATTCCTGGAAGATGCCATTGAGGTGGATGTCGATTGTATATCTGACGGCGAAACTATTCTTGTGGGCGGTATTTTGGAACATATTGAATTCGCCGGCGTACATAGTGGTGATGCTGGCATGGTTATGCCGCCACACACCTTGTCTGAGGATATGATCAACCAGATCAAGGAAGCCACCTATAGCTTAGCCAAGGAGCTCAATGTGATTGGATTGATGAACGTGCAGTTTGTTATTAAAGACAATGAGCTATTCATTATTGAAGTAAATCCACGCGCATCCAGGACTGTTCCTTTTGTTTCCAAGGCGATTGGAGTTCAATTAGCAAAGCTTGCCGCTCGAGTCATGGCGGGTGCGACTCTTAAAGAATTAGGATTTACCGAAGAAGTAACTCCAAAGCATTGGTGTATCAAAGAATCAGTGTTTCCATTCAAACGCTTCCCTGGATCGAAGATAGCGTTAACTCCGGAAATGCGGAGTACCGGCGAGGTCATGGGTATGGATATGGATTACGGGATTGCCTTTGCTAAAACGCAAATGGCTGTTCAACCGGCTCTTCCGACTTCCGGGAATGTATTCATCAGCGTAAAGGATGGCGACAAAAACAAGGTGATCGACATCGCAAGTCGCCTGGTAAAACTAGGCTTCAAAATCTACTCAACGTCAGGCACCGCCCGGTTTTTAATAGAAAATGGTGTGGCTGTTGAAAAACTTTTCAAGATCGACGAAGGACGTCCGCATGTGGTCGATATGATTAAGAATGGCGGAATTCAGCTTATTGTTAATACGCCTTCTTCGGGGATGATTCCTCGTCGCGACGAAAATATTATTCGGACTGAAGCAATCAAAATGAGTGTGTGCATTACCACCACGATTATGGCTGCTGAGTCTTCGGTTCTGGCAATCGAAGCACTTAGGACGAAGCCTGTCGAAGTAAAGTCTCTGCAGGAGTATTACGCAGAAAGAATATAACTTAAGATAGTGAATGATTCTCGAGAAACCCTAACCGCACTTCTATCCGGTCCAGATCAATCAGGTCTTGTAGCAAAGATGTCCGGTTGGATTTTTGAGAGAGGTGGTAACATCATTCACGCAGATCAGCACCGCGATATGGAGGCTGAGATCTTTTTCCAACGGATCGAATGGACCCCTTCGGAAGACACAAGCGATTACCAAGCGGAGAAGGCCACATTTAAGGCGTTCGCTTCTAGTCTCAATATGGAAGTTGAGTGCAAATTATCTTCGGATCGGAGTCGCGTTGCGATTTTTGTCTCAAAGTACGATCACTGCTATCATGAGCTTCTGTTGGGGCAGCGTTCAAACGAGTTGAATTGTGAAATTGCCTGTGTGATTTCAAATCACCCGGATATGAGCAATGTGACCGCTGGTTATGGTGTGCCGTTTTTCCATGTCCCTGTAACAAAGGCTTCGAAAGCAGAATCAGAAGAAACGCAATTGCAGATTCTTCGCGACCATAAGGTAGATCTGGTTGTCATGGCTCGATACATGCAAATTCTCAGTCCGGAGTTTCTTAGCGCTTTTGCCAAACCGGTGATTAACATTCATCATTCTTTCTTGCCAGCGTTCGCGGGCGGGAAACCTTACCAGCAAGCGCATCAGCGTGGTGTAAAACTCATCGGAGCTACCGCCCACTACGCGACTGCCATCCTTGATGACGGTCCGATCATTCAACAGGACGTCGATCGTGTATCTCACAGGCATACTGTTCAGGATCTCGTTGTTCGCGGACGCATGCTCGAAAGACACGTTCTTGCGCAGGCGGTGCGTTGGCACTTGGAAAACCGAGTCTTGGTTTATGGACGGAAGACGGTTGTCTTTGATTAGAATTCTTCCAGCTTCCAGCTCCTGTTATGAGGTTGACTAAAGTCTCGTTTCTCTAAATTACAGACGATTTCAAATTTTCCATGGCTTCGAATCGCAAAGAGCAATCTCCACCTAAAGATAAGCAAGATACCTTCCAAAAATTGGACGAGGCCTATGCTGAATCCAGCTTAGAGGATCAGCTCCTCGTCTACTGGAACCGTCACAAAACCCAGGTTCTCCTTGGCCTGGCGGTTGCTGTGGTGTTGATTCTTGGAATTCAGATTGCCAAGTTGTGGAGCGAAAAAGCCGTATCTGGTCGGGCAAAGGCCTATGCTGAAGCTAACGACGATTCTAAAAAAGCCGCCTTTGCTGAAAAGTTTTCTAGTTCAGAATTAGGAGGCGTGGCCTTCATGGAACTAGCAGACAAGTCTTATTCTGATAAGGATTATGCTGCGGCGATTCCCAATTATGAGAGGGCTTTTAAAGCGTTTGAACGAGTAGAGTTTAAGCAACGGGCACACATCGGGCTGGCGCTGTCACGTGTTCTTTCTGGAGATGAATCTAATGCGAAAGCAGACCTTGAAGGTATTTCCCGCAATGTTGATTATCCGGATGCCGCACGAGCTGAAGCGCTTTACCACCTTTCGATCCTCGACTGGCAAGGCGGCGCATTTGAAGCCATGTTGGCCCGTCATGGGGAAATAGAAAAGCTATCAAGTGCTGGAAATTGGCTAGGAAAAGCCTTACAGTTACAAGCAAGCGTACCTGAGTTGAAGAAGCTCGCAGAAGCAAAGGCTTCCGAGGGACTCGCCATAGAGAATTGAAATTTTCTTAAGGCTTTTCGTCGCCACTCTTAGGTTCAAGATCGCCTCCCAGGAAATCCAGCAAGGAATTCGCTGACTGAATGGTAGCCAACATTGCGTTGTTCAAGCGGTTTCGCATAACAAAATAAAATACCATCGAAGGAATACCGATCACCAAGCCAGTGGCGGTGGTAATTAAAGCCTCGCCTATATTTCCTGCGAATTTATCGGGATTGCCCATGCCTTGACTGGAAATAGTCTGGAACGCGCCGATCATGCCACTCACTGTTCCCAGCAATCCGATCATCGGCGCGATGGCCGCAATAACATTCAGGTAATTGATCCATTGGCTGATGTTATTTTCTTCACCCTCTAAGGATTCAACCAAGCTTGCCTCGACCTTTTCTTTGTTTCTGTCCGACATGGGTGTTTTTGCTCGACTCAAGCTTTCGCTCATTGCCCGTGAAAGAACGGTCGGAATTTGCCTTAGTTTTCCAATGGCTTCTTCGATAATTCCATTAGATAGAGATTCTGCCACTTGCTCGATCCCGCTAGATGGAATGAATTTCGATCTCTGAGTTTCGCGCCAACAATGAAGTATGAGAAAAAACATGGTTAGGGAACAAAGACCAAGCGGATACATGGCCCAGCCGCCTTGTTTTATCATTCCCCAAAGGCTTAACGAATCTCCCACCGGCGCTTCGGGTTGACCAAAGAGTATTTGGGGCAGAAGTAGAGACATCGAAAGGAATATAAAAATGAGTCGGTTCATGGAGCGTTACCTGATTCTGTCTTTGTTGTTAGTTTTCTTACTGTCTCAAGAGGCAAATTTAAATCTTTTTCCGGCTGGCCTTCCTCAATTTCCAAAGACTTCGATTCTTCCTGGGTCGGTTCATCTTCCACGCGCAAGCCCAGACCTGTTAATTTTAATTGGATCTCACGTTGTTTTCCCTCGGGCCAAACGTACCCACGATCCTGGTATTGCCGATACAATTGAAGGGCTTGTTCGGGTGATGTTTCAATCCAAGCGGCAATTGCAACATGGAAACATTCTTGCAAATAAGCCTTAGGATACTGGCTGCTGAAAGTAATGGGTTGCAGGCTAATCCAGCGGGCTTTCTCCAATTCCTCACGAGCTAAATGAACTTCGCTCAGTATCCACCAACCCAAGGCAGTTTCATCAGCAGGATCGTGATTCTCGCACCACCGCTTGGCTAGAATTTCTGTTTCGTCCCAGCGCCTTAATCCAAAGTAGGCCATGAGTAAGAGTTCGTTTGCCTGGTCATGAATACCAGGGTCTTCGAATTTTAAGTTTAATAAAGTACCCGCAAGACCAGCTGCCTCAGCAAACCGTTCAATTTTTAAATAAGCACTTCCTAGCACTAAACTGGGGTCAGCGAATTCCTCCTTGGGATAAATCTTTAGGAAAGGGCTACGGCTCCGGTGAATCGATTCAAGAAATGTTATCGCCACTTGGTATTGCCCATTTCCATATGCCTCTAATCCGTCTTCCAGATTTTCAGCATCGAGGAATTCAATGCCCGCCAAATTTTCCTTGAGAAAATTGTAAGATACAGATCCCGAGTCCGCAGATAACTGCAGTTCAATGCTTCCATTTGGCATCGCTTTAATTTCTCCCTCAAAGGTGCGACCATCCGTATTTGTAATAATGCCCTCAACTCCGTATCCCAGTTGCATAGAACCCAGGATGCCCATGCTTATAAGGATAAGAGACAATACGCTTTTATGCCTATTCATTAGGACTCCCTTCTTCCGATGCTTTCACCCCAACCGGTAATAATGGGATGAGCTCGGGCAATTTTTGTTGCGCGTTCTCCCATTCAGGGAATGGCGACAGTTGATCCTGATTCAGCATTTCCTGAAGTGTTTTCACGGCTTCAGGAATGCGATCCATCGATTCAAATAAAGTGGCACTCGCCCAGTAAGCCGAAGCAACCAGGTCCGGATAGGCCCGATACATGTTATAAATCCGTTGGTAGTAAGCCACTGCTTTGTCGGATTCACCCAAGTTTTGGTGAACCCGGGCGATTCCGTTGAGAGCCACCGCATGGGGTCGACCTCGAGCCGATTTTAATCGGAGAAGGGTTTCGTAGGTATCGATGGACAAATCGTATTCTCGAAGCGAGGTAAGAATACTCCCCAGCAGGAGTTTGGACTCATTCATATGCGGGTGAACTGGAACTTGAGCCTCTGACTTGTTAAGCCAAATCCTGGCTTGGTCATACTCGCCTTCTGTTGATGCGATGCGTGCCAAGCCCAGATATCCCATGGCCCGAGCGTTCGATGTCGGGAAGGCTTCAATCAAATAATTACAATAAATTCCGCCTCTTGTATCGTTATGGTTTATGAATTCTAATCCGATTTTTCCGAGGACTTCCGGGTCAAGTTTCTCTTTAGGTGCCAGGTCCGCCAGCTCTAGCAGAGGATAAGGCTGCGGAGTATCGTTCGAGTAACGATTGTTATAGTATAAAACAAGTCGGGAAAGATAGGTCGGGGCATTCTTTGATTTTGCTGAGGCGATCTCATTTGCTAACCACGTTTTAAAATCAGTAGATTTCGCCAGTTGGCTATGGGTCTGATTAATCGGTGCGCCTTGTCTGTTTTTCAACTGCTCCAAAGCCTTGAGTATCGATTGGGTTTCTCCTGCATTAGGATCATCCCCGTAGGTATTTAATGCCTCTTCAAAAACGGGGAAGGCTTTGTCAACCTTGCCTTGTTGCTGGTAGGCCCAACCGAGCCAGTAAAGGGCTTCACTTACGCGTATGCGGGGGGCATTCGTATTATTGAGAAAGACATCGAAGTGACTGACCAGTTGTTCGTATTCCTCCTGAGCACGCAGAATTTTTCCAATTTGAAAAACGCTATATAGAAAAAGGTCCGGTGAATCTGGAGTTACCAGGTTGAACGACCCAATTGCGGCATCGAGCACTCCATTACCCATGGAAATATCTCCCTTCAAAACTCTGGCTTCATTTACACGCTGATGTCTTTCGAAATTCGAAAGGTAGTCGTCAATAGCAAGCAGTGCCGAATCATATTCCCTCGCGGAATACTGCGCCGAAGCCAGTCTGTACAAAACTTCCGGATACAAAGGCTGCCGTTTATCCATTTCCAACAGGATGGTCAGCTGCTCAATACATACAGAATAATTCTTCTCAAAGAAATGAGTGAGCGCGGTCCACAGGTTCGCGTTTATGAGAAGGGGACCTTGGGGATGCTTTGTTGAATAAGATCTGAAATCTTCTCGGGCTGCTACGTAATCTTCCAGAACGACTTGATTAAATCCTCGGGTAAACAACCAGCGACCATGAAGCGGGTTGTCGGGAAATCGCTCAATTAAATCGCTCAGTACTTCTATGCTTTCCGGATATCTTCGCTGCTCCAGGTGAGCCTTGGCAATGAGGTAAAGCGCCTGCGGAGCTAATGAGGATTCTGGGTATCGGTCCACGAAGTTTCGGGCGATAGTTAACGCTTCTTCCCACTCTTCCAGTTGATGGGCGCAAACCACCCAGCGGTAATGTGCCTCCTCTCTTACTTGTGGTGGATACGCTTCTTTTAGCGCGATGTACTCAAACACCAACCACGCTTTGTAAAACTGAGCATCGAATAATAGAGATTGTCCGTAATGAAGGTAGAAAGATGGAGTGTAATCTTCCGAGCTTTCCAAGGCTTCCAGTTGTTGGGACAGTTGTCTATGTAATCCCAGTAGATAAGTTTGCTGATGCCGATTTCTTGCTGTAAGCGATCTGCCTGACCGGCTTGCCAGGCGTTTGGAAAGGTCGGCTAACTTTTCCGTTTGCATGCGAAGGAGTTGTGATTTCGGTGGAACCAGTTGGAAGAGCTTAAGAGCGGCGGGATAATTCCCGGTCGCCATAGCATGTTCCCCACAGCGAAGAGCTAAGAATGCCAAGTGCGCCAGTTCGGGCATTGTAGTTATCGACCAGTTTGCCTTTAGCATTCTCTCAGTAGCTTCGGCTATCCGGTTGTCTGTCAGGCAGGCCTGAACAGCTTTAAGGGTACCCTGCATTTTTAGGGATTCCGGCGCATTTGAAGCGACGAATAGGTCGATAGCTTCTAGGCCCTCTTCTACGCTGTTTTCTAAAAAGAACAGATCCGCGCGTTCCAGAAAGGCGAGAGATGCTTCAAAGGTTCCTGAGAATTGGGATACATAAAGCAGGAGTACTTCTCTGGCTTTTCCAAGGTCTCCAGCCCCACGATGTGCTTGAGCCAATCCATAGAGTAGGGAAGCGTTACTTTGGAGAACTTGAGAGTGTGAAGTTCGGAGTCTTTCCAGGGTTTGTGACGCCTCTACGAATTGACCGGCGCCAAGTTCTGCTAACCCTTTGAGCGGAAGTATCTTTTTTTGAGCCGCATCTTGCAGGTACTCGTCCTCGTTCCCGAAGGTTTCCTCCAAACTTTGAAATGCCGCCGCTGCTATCTCAAGATCCCCTGAGCTCACCGCCTCAATACAAACATTCAATGCATTCTGAAATGTCAGGCCCTCCAATGACTGTTGTGCCCTGGCTTCAACTTGAGCTATCCACAGGCCTATTAATAAGCTGAGGCTGCGATGGACCAATTGATTAAGATGAACGGAAGACATCTGAGAGAAAGAAAATCCATAAAATTTAACTCCAACCAAGGCAATCCAATGTTGTGCTTTTCTTTGAATATAACTTGGGCTATGCCATTTCTTTATGGGAGATCTACTTGAAACATTGACCGACAAGCACATTGAATGGGCATTGGCTCAAAAACTGTTTTTTGTGTCCACTGCTCCATCAGGTATAAGTGGCCACATCAATTGTTCACCCAAAGGTGGTGATTGTTTTACTTTCCTCGATCAGGACACATTTGTATACGCTGATTATACCGGTAGTGGGAATGAAACAATTGCCCATCTCCATGAAAATGGACGGATCCTCATCATGCTTTGCTCCTTCGAAGGTCCTCCTCGTATTATGCGGCTTCATGGTCGTGGCACGGTCATACTTCCTGGTCATGCGGATTTCGAAAAGTATTCAAACCAACTACCGGCAAATCCGGGCCTTCGCTCTATCATTCATGTAAACATTCAAAGAGCTTCTGTGTCTTGTGGATATTCTGTCCCCTTCTTTGAATTTGTCGGACATCGCGACCTGCTTGATAAATGGGCAACGAATAAGGGTCCCGAAGGAGTCGCTGCCTACCGAGAAGAGAAGAATCATACGAGCATTGATGGACTTCCAGGCTACGGCCAATTGACCTAAGCGGTGGCGAAAATGGGCTTCTGATTTGGTATAAATAACCGTTTGACAATAACGACAAAAGCCGTGTGATTACGCCCTCTTTTGTATCGGGGTGTAGTTCAGTCTGGCTAGAGCGCCTGCTTTGGGAGCAGGAAGTCGGCGGTTCGAATCCGTCCACCCCGACCATTTTAAGAAATCCAGGATTTGAAAGTGCCTCCACTATGGGCGGAGGCTTTTTCTTGGGCGGACTTAAAGGTCTTTTTGGCACGTTTTCCCCGATTCACACTGGCCACTTGATTTTGATGAAGAATGCCCACACTCGCTGCTTGAATTTCGCAACAAATCCCTCTTTAGTTGCGAAATGGAAAATATGGCTAAAGCAACCCCGTTCATTGCGATCGCGGCCTTGGTATTTGGAATCGCAGGTTTGATTCTTGGATTTGTGGCTTTTCAAAAGACATCTCAGATAGATGAAATTGCCATAATGAAGGATGCGAATTCAGTAATCAGCGAAAGCGTCGCTGGATTGCAGGAAGAAATGTCAGGACTTTCCAAGAAATATGTCGCAAAAGCGTACGTTGACGATTTTGCGACTTCCACTCAAGGCGCTTTCACCCAAATTGCGGAACAGCTCACGAAAGTTCGTACCCAAAGCCGTGCAGATACCATAAAGATCGCTGAGCTTGAAGATAGGCTAAAAAGTGGGGTCCCAATCAAGTCAGCTCCCGTTTCGAATTCATCCTCTGTTTCAAGCTCAACTCCTCAAACCCCCTCTTCAGTCCCACCAGGAGGAACTGAATATGTCATTCAGTCTGGCGATACTCTTGGGAAGGTAGCAGCTCAATTTGGGATTAGCTTAAGCAAGCTGCAATCTGCCAATCCAAGCGTGCAGCCACGCTACCTAAAGGTCGGGCAAAAAATCGTAATCCCTGAGTAGTTTTCTAATTTAGAACACCGGGCTGAATCACAAACCCTGTGGTTGAATATTAATTCCTTGGAGTAAACGTATGTCCGGGTAGTGGACCAGACCTCGCAGAATGCCTCTTTGGCGATCCAAGATAGCAAGTCCTTTTGATGGGTTAAGCATCCAGGCTTTAACCCGCTGCGTTCTGAAAAAATATAGCAACTCTCAACTAGAGGAAGGCTTTTCTATTTATCCGCTTCTAATATTGAATGTTTGCACAACTTCTCAGTCTTAGTATTTAATAGTCGATTGATGAAATGCTTAATAATACCTTTCTTCATTGGTTCAGTTCTCTTTGGAGTTCTCGCCATTCCAAAGGTATGGTTGGGTCTATCCTATTTTGAAGAAGCTGGGTGGGCTTATGCGAAGCCCTTTTTTGTCAGGGTCCTCATTGATTTAATTTTTGCCTGGGTCGTTTCACTCGTTGTGTGGTTGCAATTGGAGAGGCGGGCCTGGATCGCTACTTTGGCGTTCTGTTTTTCGACCCTACTTGTCACGGTTTTTTGGCTATCCGCTTTCAAAAATGCGCCCAGAGGATTCCGCCAAAACGTTGCCTTTCTCTATGAATATATTGATGCCGCTCCACTCAGAGCATTGCCTAGGGTACCGACCGAGATTGTGGATCGAAAGGAAACCAACCCCACCAGGCCCGTTCCACTGCCAACCAGAGAGAAAGTAAAGGAAGATCCAGAAGTTCTCGGCCCCGAAATACTCGTAGAGAAAACATTCTACGGCGTATTGAATGCCCTCAAAAAATACGACTTTGAAACCGTCCTGGCACTGGCCGATGAAAATACCTGGAACTATTTTACTGATCTAAAAAACCTCGCATTGACGGCTGATCGTGAAGTTATCGAAAAGCTCAAGCCTATCGACCGTTTTCAGGTCCTGGCTTTACGGCATATCAAAGATCGTGAACAGCTCACTGAAATGACCGAAATGAGTTTATTTAAGCAGGCGGTTCTTCAGGGATGGTTTTTTGTGGGTGATAAGCCAGAAGTGCGAATCGATTACATAGATTTACTCCCGGGGGGGAATGAAGCCATTGCAGATATCATCGTGAACAGTATCATCCCGGACGAGCGACTCGAGTTTTCGCGCGATCAGGGTGTCTGGAAAATGAATTTACTTCAGCTTCTTCCAAGACAGGAAGAAAAGATTCTTACAACTTTGCATCAACGGGGGCAGTCTGAAGAGGAATTCTTTTGGAATTTCCTCAAGCAGGAAACGGGCAGGGATCCATCGCCCGATATCTGGGAACCAGTCATTACTTCGCCCGAACAAGGATAAGAAGTAAGGCTCGTAATTTTATAGTGACCTAAAGCGTTGCTAATAATACCGCTCTTAAATCCCGACTTACCGCGCGGGACTTTACTTTCCGAAAGGCTCTGACAGCTTCTGGCCAACAAATTCTAAAGTTTCTTTTTTTATGGGCTTACTTGCTTCTTCATTAGGTAAGAAATATATCATGGCATTATCCGGGCTGGTGCTTTCCCTGTTTGTTTTGGGACACATGCTTGGAAACCTCCAGGTTTTTGGAGACCCTTACCTCATCAACGCCTATGGGTATAAACTCCAGCATTTACCCTATGGGTTGCTTTGGGTTGTCAGGCTTTTTCTTCTGTTTTGCGTTGCCGCACATATTTGGGCCGCCATTACGCTAAAAATTCAGAACAAAAAAGCGCGTCCTCAGGATTATGAAGTAAACGCAACGGTCCAAGCCTCCCTCGCATCGCGTACGATGATCCTGTCGGGATTGATCATACTGGTCTTTCTGATTTTTCATTTACTGCACTACACCGTCAGGGCGGTGCCAGGTCATGAATACTATCATTCGATTCTTACCAGTGATGGCACCGAATATCCGGCCGAGGTACTATTGATTAAAAACGGGCAAACGGTCATTGATGCGTTTGGTAAACCACTAATGGTTCACAATCTGCACGATATGATGGTTGCCGGGTTCTCATACCCGTTGATTTCGATATTCTACCTTATTGGCACCTTCCTTCTTTGCATGCACCTTTCACACGGTGTCAGTAGTATGTTCCAATCCCTTGGTTTGCGCAACGAGGTCTGGCGGTACCGCTTGGACAAGTTCGCCAAAGCGTATGGCTTGGTAACCTTTCTGGGATACGCTTCCATCCCCTTGTGCATTTGGTTCGGGTTCGTCCAAGCATCCGTATAACCTGTAACCGAGAACTATTTAGGTCATGAATTTAAACGCGAAAATCCCAGAAGGTCCTCTCGAAGATAAGTGGCGGAACCACAAGTTCAGCAGCAAGCTGGTAAATCCAGCAAACAAAAGAAAATACAATATTATCGTTGTGGGTTCCGGATTGGCCGGTGGTTCACTGTCGGCGACTCTCGGTGAGCTTGGTTACAACGTAAAATGTTTCTGTTATCAGGACAGTCCACGCAGGGCGCACTCGATTGCCGCCCAGGGAGGTATTAACGCCTCCAAGAATTACCAGAACGACGGTGACAGCGTGTATCGTCTGTTTTATGACACAATCAAGGGGGGCGATTTCCGGTCCCGGGAAGCTAATGTATACCGCTTGGCCGAAGTCAGTGGAAATATCATAGACCAATGTGTTGCCCAGGGAGTGCCGTTTGCCCGCGAATACGGTGGCTTATTAGCCAACCGCTCGTTTGGCGGAGCTCAGGTTTCACGTACTTTCTATGCTCGGGGTCAAACAGGTCAGCAGCTATTGCTCGGTGCCTATTCCGCCTTGAATGCTCAGATCGCTCGCGGTCAGGTACAAATGTATAACCGCCACGAAATGTTGGAGCCTGTTCTTGTGGACGGTCATGCAAAGGGCATTATTACGCGCAATCTTGTTAACGGTGAGATCGAGTCCTGGAGCGCGGATGCCGTTGTGCTCGCCACTGGTGGATACAGCACCGTTTTCTTTCTTTCGACCTGCGCCGCCGGAGTAAACGTCACGGGTGCATACCGTTCATACAAAAAAGGGGCCGGGTTCGCCAATCCTTGCTACACTCAAATTCACCCGACCTGTATTCCGCAGGAAGGAGATCATCAGTCGAAACTGACTTTGATGTCCGAGTCTCTTCGTAACGACGGTCGGGTATGGGTACCGAAAGACCCCAAGGTTGCTGAACGGCTTCGCAAAAAAGAAATCCATCCACGGGATGTGGCTAAGGCGGATCGAGATTATTACCTTGAACGCAAATACCCGAGTTTTGGAAACCTTGCTCCGCGCGATATTTCCAGTCGCTCGGCTAAGGAAGCCTGCGACGAGGGCAGGGGGATCTCCCACACGGGATTTGGAGTGTATTTGGATTTTGAAGACGCGATTGAACGCCTTGGCCAATCCGCCATCGCGGAGCGTTACGGGAACCTGTTTGATATGTATCAGCGTATCTCAGGTGACAGTGGCTATGAAACACCCATGATGATTTATCCCGCCCCGCACTATACCATGGGCGGCCTCTGGGTGGACTACAATTTGATGAGTAACCTCGAAGGTCTCTTTGTCCTCGGTGAGGCAAACTTCTCTGATCATGGCGCAAACCGATTGGGCGCCAGTGCCCTCATGCAAGGTTTGGCCGACGGATACTTTGTTGCGCCTTATACGATTGGCAATTACCTCGCCCAGGTCGGCGCAGGTGCTCCCGACCCCGATGGTCCCGCCTTCAGGGAAGCTAAAGCAGCCGTTCAAGATCGAGTTCAAACAATGCTCGGTATTCAAGGGAAGCGGTCAGCTCGTTCCATCCATATGGAGCTGGGACGTATCATGTGGGAATATTGTGGCATGGCTCGCTGTGAAGAAGGCCTCAAAAAGGCACTGCAATTAATTCCGGAACTCCGGCAGGAATTTTGGAGTAATGTTCGTATTCCTGGCAGCGGTGAGAAATTGAACATCGAACTCGAACGTGCCGGCCGCGTCGCTGACCACTTGGAGTTCGCTGAGCTCATGTGTCACGATGCCCTCGATCGCAACGAATCCTGTGGCGGTCATTTCCGCGTTGAACACCAGACTGAGGAAGGTGAAGCGAAACGTGACGACGGGAATTTTTCGCACGCCTCTGTCTGGGAGCACAAGGGTATCGAAACCGCCCCGGTTAAGCACAAGGAAGAACTGGTTTATCAATCAGTAAAAATGGCCACAAGGAGTTATAAGTAATCGGAGATCATTTTCATGAAATTGACTTTACGCATTTGGAGACAGGACGGCGCAAACGCCACCGGCAAGTTAGTGGATTACAAGATGGACGACGTATCATCCGATTCTTCGTTTTTGGAGATGCTCGACCTGCTCAATGAGGATATTATAGAGAAGGGTGACGAGCCGGTTGCTTTCGACCACGACTGTCGCGAAGGCATCTGTGGAATGTGTTCCCTGACCATTAACGGCATTCCGCATGGTCCCGAGCGAATGACAACGGTATGCCAGTTGCATATGCGTCATTTCAACGATGGAGAAACCATCACCGTCGAACCGTGGCGGGCTAAACCGTTTCCAGTTTTGCACGATCTGGTGGTTGATCGTTCGCTCATGGATAGGATCCAGCAAGCCGGTGGTTTTATAACCGTTCGTACCGGAAGCGCCCCTGATGGGAATGCGATCCCCATTCAAAAAGAGGTGGCAGAATACGCCATGGATGCTGCAGCTTGTATTGGCTGTGGTGCTTGCGTAGCCGCTTGTAAAAACGCCTCGGCCATGCTTTTCACGGCGGCCAAGTCCTCTCAGCTAAATAGTCTACCTCAGGGTAAGGCGGAGAAAGATAGTCGAGTACTTGGGATGGTAACTGCCATGGATGAGGCAGGCTTCGGAAGTTGCACCAATTACGGCGAGTGTCAGGCGGTTTGTCCAAAAGGCATCACCCTCGATTTTATTGCCCAAATGAACCGTGACTACGCGGTTGCGTCCGTTAAAAAGATATTTGGAACCGTAGGTTAATCGCCTGAATTTTGAGGCAGATGAAAGGCCATGAAGCCTGAGTTGGCCCTGATCTGCGTATAATGAGTGTAAAATTCGCCTGTCCGCTACCTTTTGGAGCGAATATGGGGAGTATTTTTTGGAAATTAGCGGATCTCTAACTTATCTGCTATTCACTCTGGATGGCAGCTCTTTCTATGATTACTGACGATTCCATTGATATTTCCAACAAGGTGATCCTTGTCATCGACGACAGTCCCCTTGATCGAAAACTCATATCAAAGGTTCTTGAACGCAATGGCTTCAAAGTGTTCAGCGCCGCCAGCGGAGAAGAAGGTATTTCAATGATCGAGTCGGTTAAGCCGGATCTCATCCTGCTCGATATCATGATGGAAGGCATGGATGGGCTGGAAACCTGTCAGATCCTAAAGGAAATGCCCGACTGTCAGAACGTGGCTATCATCTTCATGACAGGCAAAACCGATCCTGACTCGATTCTGCAAGCTTTCTCCGAAGGCGCTTCTGATTACATCGCCAAGCCCTACCGGATCAAGGAAGCGATGGCGCGGATTGAAACCCATTTAAAAGTGCGGAGTCTCCTCCAGCAGCATACCACCTTTATTCAAGCCCTCACCCAGGCCAACTCCGAGAAGTCGAAGTTCCTTGGTATTGCTTCGCACGATTTGAGAAATCCCTTGGTATCCATCAATGGGCTTTCACACTTTCTTGCTTCCGGGAAATTTGGCGCGCTTAGCGCTACCCAAGCTGAAATGGCTTCAAGCATTTTCGAAGCTTCCGAATCGATGCTCGCCCTGGTCAATGATCTCTTCGATGTGGCTCTGATAGAAACCGGGCAACTCAATGTCGAAATCGCCGAGGTGGACCTCTACCAGGTCGTAAAGACCTCGATCAATCTCTACCGTGTGACAGCCGAGAAAAAAGACATCTCAATTGAGTTTATCGAAAAAGAAATTCCAAAACTGGTTAACTGTGATAAGCGTCAAGTGCGTAGGGTTATGGATAACCTGTTGAGCAACGCTATTAAATTTTCTCAGCCTGGGACGACTATCCGGGTTATCCTGGAAAGCGACAATAATTGGGTATTTTTCCGGGTGGCTGATGAAGGCCCAGGTGTTCCAGAGGATGAGTTTGACAAGCTCTTCGGAAGTTTTTCAAAGACTTCCGTTCAGCCAACGGGTGGCGAAAGCAGTACTGGCCTTGGTCTGAATATCTGCAAAAAAGTAATGGCTGCTCATGGTGGAGACATCTATGCCGAGAATCTTCCTGAAAAAGGTGCTCAATTTTCTGTCCAACTGCAAAAAACTGCGGTTTGCTAGTTCCTTATGGAATTAGAAGTTGTTTGGAAAGCAGGAGCCACCCTGGGTGAAGGACCCATCTGGTACGACAAGCGGTTATACTGGGTAGATATTGAGGAAAAACGTCTCCATATCTATCACCCGAAGGACGACAAAAAAGAGACCTTCCAGCTTCCCGGGAAAGTCGGCACGGTGGTGCCTCGTAAATCCGGTGGAGTGGTTTTGGCCATGGAGAACGGGTTTGCCTTGTTCAATCCAACTACTGAGCGATTGACCCCGCTTCCGAATCCGCCAGCGGAAACCTTGGCCGGCAGGTTCAATGACGGGAAGTGCGATCCTCAAGGACGCCTTTGGGCCGGCACGATGGCCAGTAGGGACGGTGTTGCGATCGGCAGCCTTTACCGCCTGGATGCCGATTTCCAATGTGAGATCATTCAAGACAACATCGGTTGTTCAAACGGTCTCGCTTGGAGCAAGGATCAATCCACGTTTTATTATATAGATAGTTTCAAGAACCGAATCGAAGCCTACGACTTTGACGCCGATAAGGGGGAAATCGAAAACCTCCGCATCATTCGCGAAGAACCAAGGGATGAAGGATTGCCTGTCTTCGACGGCATGACCATCGATACCGAAGGCCGTCTTTGGGTGGCCCGCTGGGCAGGAAGCTGTGTCCAATGTATCGACCCGATTTCTGGTGAGATCCTTGAGAAGATTGATGTCCCGGTCCGCAAAGTCACCGCCTGCTGGTTTGGCGGCGATGATCTCGGCGACCTCTATATCACTTGCGCCTCTGTCGACGAAACAGAAGAACAATTGAAAGAACAGCCCAATGCCGGTGCTTTGTTCCGCTGTCGTCCCGGCGTTAAAGGTCTTCCAGCCGCTCCCTTCGAGGGTTAGTTTATAAAGGTGTTGGGTGTCAGGAATTCTTAAGAATGTAGGAGCGACCTTGGTCGCGATTTTTGTTAGCGTAGGTTCACGACGCGAATCACATTTTTAACCATGTTAACTATTGGCGGTCGCAATTTCCCTGAAATAGGTAGGGCTCGATCGCCGAGCGAGCCGACTTGGAATCTGCGGTTTACAGCGAAACCGCCCTACCTGGATCAGCGATTAATTATAGAAAAAACTCTCTAACCATGACACCCGAAACCTGCTATTCACAACCCCTTCACTTCCTTCTCTCAGGCAGGGCCACTGCGTCCCCGCAGTGCCGTTAAGAATCTGAACACTGACGCCTGCCTCCGGACACCAGACACCTTTTTCTTACCCTTACTTCCTCCTCTGCGGAGCCCTCAACCAGTTCGCTGATATCACAGAGGCATCGGTTACGGTTCCTTTCTCAGTGCCTTCTTTCTGATTCAACAGCTCACCCTGAGTGTTAAAGTAGCGTATGGTCATGTATCGATCGTCCAAAGGTCCTTCGAACCTGAGAGTGGAGAAGTGTCGTTCTCCGACTCGGTCCGTCTCACCTGGAAAAATATCGTAGCGGTACTTATTTTTTGCATCTCCTGCCCAGGATCCCGAGGTCAGTGGGCTGCTTACAAATTCGATGAGTCGATAGGTTTTTCCCTTGAGACCGGCTTTTCCAGCTTTTCCAGGATTCCCACCGCCGGTAATTTCCAGCATGTTCGCTTCTCCAAAATGCACATCTCCACTTAGAAAAACGACTCCGTCGATTCCTTCTTCCACAATACGGTCCATCAAATACTGCCACTCCTCATCGAACATCCGGTAGCTGTCTTCGTTGGCAACCTCGGCCAGAACGGGATTACCTATGCATATGATGTTAAAATTCGAAGGATAGCTGGGCATATACCCATCAGTTGATTGGCCTTGTCTGTATTTCATCGAGCTGATCAACCAGTCCACCTGTTTTTTACCGAGCGCCGACCGATTGCGGTCGAAAGGCTTGAGATGCTCTGGACCATCTCGGTAATACCGGTTGTCCATCAGGTATAAATTGGCGTCCCCATAATTAAAAAAAGTGAAGGTCCCTGGAAGGGTAGGAAGTCCTGCCGACGGGTTTCCCGTAAACAACTTAAAGGCATTGGTGGTTTGTTCTTTATTCCAAAAGTCCCAACCGGAATTATTGGGGCCGTAGTCATGATCATCCCAAATGAAATAGTTCGGAGTGCTGGCGAGCATACCGCGCATGTGAGGCAGTGACCGGGAATGTGTCCATCGCTGTAAAATGCCCGTCCAGGAAGTCCAGTCCGTCTCGTTTAAATAGATACTGTCGCCTAGCCAAATGAAGAGGTCCGGGTCTTTTTCGTATATGCTTTCAAATATTTCATAATCTCCGCCATAGGGCTTCCCTCCAAGCCGATCGTATCCACCTTCTTGATTTATATAGGCGCAGCTTCCAAACCCGATTGTGAAGTCGAAGATCTGGTGACCTTCTTCGCGGAATCGCCAGTTCTTGGCGGAGGAAAATTCCAGCGGAATGGCGTCACCATTTCCATATTCCTCTCGAAATCGCGGAGTTACTTTTTCCCCATCGATCCAGACTTCGTAATCGTAGGAGGTGTTTGCCTGAACTTCATCGGCGATACACTTTGCAACGAACCCGGATTCTTTTTCGGTTTGAATGGCGGTTGTTGTTCGCTTGGTTCCAGGATCCTTTTTGTCCCAGTACTTTATCTCTACTTCGGAGGGACCCGTGGTTTGAACCCATATCAAAACTTCCGCCATAGTCGCATGGCCAATCATAGGACCGGACTTCAGTTTCTCATAAGTGTCGTTCCCGAAAAGCGCTCCCAAGCTACATTGGCTAACCGCGAATACGGCTAACCATTTAGTCAAATGCATCCGCAGTACCGGAGGACTCAATCGCTGTTCCATTCAACCAACCTGTAAGGTTCAACCGCACCACTCAACTAAAGATTCATAATAAATGTAACGAACCTGTTTCAGTTTACCCAAGTGGTTCAAGAAATGGAGGAGCCGAAAGGGTAGGAGGAGCCGAAAGGGGAGGAGCCGAAAGGGTGGGGAGGAGCCGAAAGGGTCAATAGTCAATTGTCAAGTTGACTTAACCAGCTGACTCGTTTTGTATTTGTAGTATGGTGCGCAAATTTCGGGTTGAAAGTAATACAGGGCTCTACCATGTTCTTAATCGTGGAAACTACCGGAGTGATATTTTCGAATCAGAAGGAGCCAAAGTTTCATTCGTCAAAACCCTTTTCGAAGCTTGTGAGAGATTCTCCTGGAAGCTTTCAGGGTTTTGTTTAATGACTAACCACTATCACCTTTGCATCGGCACTCCACGTGGTAACTTGTCTAACGGTATGCGGTGGTTGCAGTCCACCTTTGCCGCCCGATTCAATAAGTACCGAAAGGAACGTGGCCACTTGTTTCAAGGTCGATTCAAATCGATAGCGGTAGAACCAGGCGAGCATTGGTTGAAGCTGGTGGACTACATCCATCTAAATCCTGTGCAAGTCGGCTTAGTCGATCTGGAAAGTATAGGAAGGTATCCTTGGACCAGCCTGTTCTATTTCCCCAAGCGATCCAGTCGTCCAGGATTTCTTGATTGCGAGTGGATGGATTATTTTAGCGATTTTGACGACAGCAAGGGTGGTTGGGTGCGTTACATCAATCACCTTAGACTCGAAGTAAGTGAAGATCCGAAAGAGGTAGAAGAACTGGACCGTCAAATGTGCCGTGGTTGGAGCCTGGGTTCAAAAAAGTTTGGAAAGGCGGTGGCCGCGGAACTAAAAATAACGCCTGCGGTGCTGCGTCTTGATCGGATAGACCTTGCCCTGCTTAACGAAACATTGTGGGAGGCGAGCTTGACACAATGTTTATCTCATCTAAGAAAAACAACGAAGGACGCGCAGAAGGAAAAACGGTCTGTTGATTGGAAATTGGCGATAGCCTCGAAGTTGAAAAGGGAAACAGCAGTTACCAATGCCTGGTTGACCAAACATCTAGAAATGGGCGCCACCCGGTCTGTGAGTGCGATTTGTGGCGTCTACCAGCGTGAAAAAGAATCATCCTGTCCGCAGGCCAAAGCACTTGGGAACTTGATAATTGACTATTGACCCTATATCTCTCCGTTGACCCTATATCTCTCCGTGGAAGAATCAAATAAAGTACTGGCAGTCTTTCAAGGTCACCAACACGAAGGTGGTTACCACCCAATCAACGGCATCCACTACTACACCTTAAAATCAGTCGTAGACCACAGCGGTCCCGAAAACAACAGCTATGCCATTCTGGAAATTCGGGCTAATGGAGATTTGATGGTAAATGGGTTTCGCAGGGAATCGGATGTCGAGTTGCGTAGTTAGATTTATAGCGTTATCCATGATTCTGGGGCTTCAAAAAATGGTGTGCGGATAAAGCTCTGATTGGGAAAACTCCTATCAGTCCATCATTGACTCTAGAGCCAAGTCCAAATCAACCTATTCGTATGATGACGAACCATAGATACTTTTTTTTGACTTCCCTTGCAGCCGTTGGACTTTTTGTCGCGGGTTGTTCCAATCCTGCTGACGACACAGAATCCGCAAAAGTATCCGAAGCGGTCCAGGCTGTTGAGGCAGTGGCTAGTGCTACCAATTATACTATCAGCCCAGAATCGACTATTTCATTTATTGGCTCAAAGGTAACCGGTAGCCATGAGGGGGGATTCAAGGCATTTAACGGAACCATCGCAGTAGCGGGTGGCAAGATTGTCCCGCCAAGTAAAGTGACCATTCAGACGGATTCACTTTGGGCAGATAACGGGCGCCTCACTGGCCACCTCAAGAGCCCCGACTTTTTCGATACGGCTGCTATCCCTACCGCTGAGTTTGCTTTCACTTCGATAAAAGAAACGTCGAATGGTTCCGAAATTACCGGTAACCTCACGCTTCATGGAGTCACGAAAAGTATCACCTTCAATTCACAAGTAACCGTCTCAGATTCAGAAGTTTCTTTGAAAGCCGAATTCGACATCATGCGTTTCGATTTCGGGATTGTTTACAAGGGAAAAGCTGACGATCTGGTTCGCGATGAAGTCGTCATCAAGCTGGACATAAAAGCGACCGCAGGAGCTTGAGTAGGGGTAGGGCTGATCGCCGATTCAGCTGAATAACCAGGAAATACAAAGAAGATTTTTCTGTATTCTCGATCGATGGATCAAGCGGATTTATTCGGGCATTATTGGTTATCGAGTAATTCGTAAATCCTGCGAATTGCCCTTGGGTCCACACCCGGTTCTTTGATTTGTGGAATGTTTGCGCTGTGATTGGTCATATCAATCTCCTGGGCTGCTTGGTCTGCACTTACTCCCTTTCCATGCATCTGAGAAGTTTTCCTCCACAGGTCTTTTAGATAAGCCTGAAAATAATCCATGAATTCTCTGCTTCTCATAATCGAGCCATGGCCAGGTAACCAGATATCAAAATCCAAAGCTTTGAGTCCGTCCAATGCCTTAGGCCACTCATTGACATGTCCATCGCCCATGTAGGCGAGACCCGGCAGCATCATGTCTCCGGTAAAAACAACTTTCTCTTCTGGAAGAAATACAACCACATCCCCTCCTGTGTGGGCTCTGCCAAAATGCAGTAACTGAATTTCGCGACTGCCATCATCCGTCTTCTGAAATAAAGTCATCTTACGTTCCAAGGTGATGTTTGGAGGAGTGGGTACGACTTGCTTGGTCGCGTCCATATAATCGCGTTCCACCCGATGGCTTTCAGTCAATTCCGCTTTTCGATTTGGGTCAGTTTCTTCAAATGCCTGGCGCTCCAAATCGGCAACTTTGGTCGGCAAACTTTCAGTAAAACTGACAAAGGTAGACTCCTTTAGAACGTCCCCAGTTTCACCGTTCAATTTCGTCCGTGTGAATTCATGACCAATGATCTCGACCCCATCCGGGAACGATTGATTTCCGTGAGCGTGGTCAAAGTGATAATGCGTATTTATCAAATAACGGACCGGTTTATCGCTGATAACTGAAAGTGACTTGAGCAAAGCCTTGGCTGCGGCCGGTGTGATATGCGAATCGACTACCAAGGTGTCGTTGTCTCCGACTAAGACCATCGAATTACTCGCGGTTCGAATGGAGCCAGTTCCGTATACAAACCAAACACCTTCGGTCACCTCTTCGAATCGATGGGTATCGGATTCAAAGACATTCCCTTGAGCCATGATCAACTCCGGGATTAAAATTAGAACGCCGAAAATTGAGCTCAAAAGGAACAGATTAAAGTTTCGGTTTTGCATAATACGGATCCTCAGTATGATTTCAGAAGCGTGAGAAAAATTCTTGGAGGTTGGATTGATATACCTTCAATTATTCAATCGTTGTGGTTACGTTACAAACTAAAAGAAAATTTTGAATCGCCTACAAGACATGATGGTTGTTCTTTTGGGCAGACTTGATAAACGTTTCTCTAAATAGAAAATTATTGGTTAAGCAATTTGCCGATTGAAGGTATTGTAAGGGACCCAAACTTGGCACAGAAATCTTGTTATCGATCTAAATATGAAATTACAAAAATTCGGTTTTTACCATTCGCTCTGGCTCTGCATATCAGCATTTTTAATTTGCGCCTGCGTTTCATTTGCGGCCCGCCACGAATCTAGCGAAGTTAAGAAGGCACCCGTTCCTCTTACGGATCCGATTCCGGAAAAGATAAAAAAGGGTGACATCGTCGTTGCAACTATCGACCGCTTTCGTCTGCCGCAGCTGAAGGATTCCAGTACCGGTGGTTCCACCACGAATGCCTATGCGCGGGTGCAATACCTCAATCCCATTGGCGATGGTTCGGGTCGCATCGCCATATGTGATCTTCGTGGTGTGCTCTATGTTGCAGATCAGACGAGTGGACCCTTGCAATCGTATCTTGATCATCGTGGCTACGACCTATCGTTTGATGACTCGATGATGCCGAACGAAACGGGATTGGCCGGCTTTGCATTTCATCCGGAATTTTCGAAACAAGGACAGCCTGGATATGGGAAGCTGTATACTGCATTCAGTGCAACGTCCGGATCTGGCGAAGCGACCTATTTGAAGGACGATGCCTCCAGTCACGAAAGCGTGATTGTGGAATGGACGACAGCGAATCCTGAAGCAGTACCATTTCAAGGCACTCACCGGGAGGTCTTTCGCATCGGCCAATTTGCGCCGAACCATAATGTCGGCACTCTCGCGTTCAACCCTGCCGCAAAACCAGGAACTTCCGATTATGGGAATTTATATTTCTGCCTGGGTGACGGAGGTGCGGCTTTCGACCCCAAGGACTATGGTCAGTCATTGGAGAGTCCGCAGGGAGCCATTCTCAGAATTAACCCTTTGGAAACAACCAGTGGTGCCCCCTATTCGATACCTGAGGATAATCCTTTTGTCGCGACTCCAAATGCCGCACCTGAAATTTGGGCTTGGGGTCTAAGGCATCCTCAACACTTTTCCTGGGACAAGACCGGGCGTATGTTTATTATGGATATCGGACAGAATCAGGTTGAGGAAGTGAATATCGGCCGCGCTGGTGCGAATTATGGTTGGCGTCGCAGAGAAGGTACCTTTTCCACAGGTTCAGGTATTGCTGGATTAGGTGTCGGTCCGGTTTACGATTTATCGCCCGAGGACCCTCAAATATTTACCGATCCGGTTGCTCAATACGATCACGATGAGGGAAAAGCTAACGCTAGTGGTTTTGTTTACGAAGGAACGCTGCTCAAGGAATTGATTGGTAAATTCGTCTTCGCTGATATTGTGAGAGGACGCGTGTTTTACATCGAAACCACGAACCTCATACCCGGAAAGCTATCCGAGATAAAGGAGTTGAGATTAATTGTTAATGGAAAAGAGCAGGACTTGATTAATGTGGTTGGATATCCAAATACCTACGCGTCAGGCCCACGTGCCGACCTTCGTCTCGGCGTCGACGAGGGCGGTGAGTTGTATGTTCTTACCAAAGGAGATGGTTGGGTTCGCAAGTTGGTTCCGGTGAATTCTGCGAAATAAATCTAATCTTTTTGCAAGAACTTACCAGATTTACTTGCTCGGCCTTTTTTGGCGCACCTATCGAAATGCCGCCGCTGTGCTTGGAAGCTCGTTTGGTCAACTTTTTGGCCGGATTTTTTGATGTAAGTTTATTGGTTGGCGACTTCTTGAGTTTTCTTTCGGGAGGCCACTTGGCAAATTTTTTGGCAACCGTCCTTTTAGCAGGTTTTCTGGAGGTGGCCTTGTTCGAAGATTTTCTTTTTGAGCGCATTTCTTTGCTAATTATAGGTTTCGGTATGAATGGGTAGCATTCGAATGTCAAAGCATGGTCTTGGGCCTCCTTAGAGTTTCTGATTAGGCTGGCCTTACCTGTTCTTATAGCAGAGAAATCTGTAATATTCGTTGAGAATATTCCTCAACACATCGTTTCAAATCTAAACATTATGAAAAAAGTAATCATTACCCTAATTAGTGCAGCCCTTCTGGTGCTCGCAATTTCAACCGCTTCAGCCAATCATCATGAAAGTGATCCGGCAGTACCTAGTTCGGTGATTCATGTGGTCACCGTTTCCTGGAAGGCTGATGCCACGGAAAAGCAAATTCAGGCGGCGCTCGATGCGGTGGTCACCCTTGCCCATGAGTACGACGGAATCACTCGTGTATGGACGCGCTCCATCAAGGCTCAAGGTGATCGCACTCACGCGTTTGTTATGGAATTCAAAAGCGAAAAGGCTTTGAAGGATTACGCCGACAGCGATGCTCAAAAGAAATGGTATAAATCCTACCTCGCCGTTCGCGAAGCCAGCACCACCTTCGATATTACGAACTAAGTATCCTGCTTTCTCAATAATTACTATTAAGCCCCGGAGTGCATGCGCTCCGGGGCTTTTTAATATCTATCAAATGGCTGTTACTCTTTCAAATTAATCAAAACACCTATGATTCTGTACCCATTATTCTGTTAAAAAAAGAGACAGAATCATTATTAACAAAATCATGGGGTAGGATTTTTGATCCGCGGAAAAGTTCTCGATGAATACCACCGCCTGGAAAGAATCGGACTTTGCAGTAATAACTCGCTTTCTCAGCTCGCAATTCTTGGGATGGTTTGTTGAACTTCCAAGTCGTACTTTTACCCTATTATGAAAAAGAAACTATTTGTATTCACGCTTCTTGGAATAGGAACCAGCGTTTGTTCCGGGCAGCAGTTGGACTGGGAGGCTTACGATCCTCCATCGACCCTGGTTGTTCCTGAGAATCCTGTCGCGCGAGCGAAGTTTCCTTTTATCGATGTGCACAGTCATCAAAACCGCATGGGTGAACAGGAGCTTAATCGTCTGGCAGAGGAAATGGACGCAATGAATATGGGAATCATGGTTAATCTCAGTGGGCGTGGGGGTGAAAGGCTCAAGGAGATGACCAGTAGTATTCAGCAGTATCATCCGTCACGCTTTGTTGTCTTTACCAACCTCGACTTCAACAATGTTGACCAACCTGACTGGGGTACCAGATCGGTTAAACAACTTGTGACCGATGTTCAAAACGGTGCAAAGGGACTCAAAGTTTACAAGAGCCTGGGTTTATCCAATAAGGACTCAATGGGAAACCGTGTGGCTGTCGATGATCCGAGGTTGGATGTCGTATGGGCGAAATGCGGTGAGCTTGGTATCCCTGTCCTCATTCACTCCGCCGATCCAAAACCATTTTGGGAATCACAGGACAATCAAAACGAACGTTGGTTGGAGCTTAAAACACATCCCGGAAGGAAGCGCGGCCCGAATAATCCCGCTCCCTGGGAGCAAATTATCGCCGAGCAACATCATATGTTCAAAAAACACCCGAAGACGCAATTCATTGCGGCCCACCTGGGTTGGCTGGGAAATGACCTGGGAAGGCTTGGGGAAGTACTCGACGAGACTCCGAACATGAACGTGGGTATTGCTGCTGTCATCGCCGAGCTTGGTCGACAACCGCGCATGGCGAATCGTTTTTTTGAGAAATATCAGGACCGAATCCTTTTCGGAAAAGATTCCTACAATGTAGATGAATTCCCTACCTACTTTCGTGTTTTGGAATCGAATGACGAATACTTCCCTTACTACAAACGCTACCACGCATTTTGGCGGATGTATGGATTGAATCTTCCGGATGAAATTCTAAAAAAAGTCTATTACAAAAATGCGTTACGGATTATTCCGGGTTTGGATTCGTCTCTTTTTCCGGAATAAGCAAAGGGCGGTTTTATTGAACAACAATCACTGATTCTGCTAGGGCGGTTTTGCCAAAACCGCCGTTTCGACAACGGTTCGCTTTGCGATCGAGCCCTACCCATTGAACCGATAAAGCTAACGTGACAACCGGTATCTTGACGTTTTTACCCTAAAGAATATCGGTGATGTTATTTTTCTTTAAGAATTCGTCGATAAGAACGGGCTGGCCGGTTGCGATGGATTCCTGAGCGGCACTGGCTACAATTACGGCCCACAGGCCTTGCTCGGCGGTGGCACAGTCGACGTCCTTTCCTTCCAACTGATCCACGAAGGCTTGGTGCTCATAAAAGGTCGCACCGTGGTGCCCGCTTTCTTCGATTAGATTTGGATAGGTGACTTCTGATATTTTAGAAGGACCTTCTTCTCCCAATTCTAGTTCGATGGTACCCTTGGATGGCTGTTGTCGATGGTAGTAGAACTTTTCGCGCGCAATCAGGCGGCCTCTGTCTCCGACGACAATCATCTCTTCTTCGAATTCGGGGCAGAACATGTTCAGTGTGAAATTAGCCCGGATGCCATTTTCATATTCAATAATGGCGTAGGCGTGATCATCGATATCCGAAGCTCGGCCGTCTTTTTTAAAATCCTTAAAGGTCACCGCCTGTCCACCGCTGGCGAAGACACGTTTGGCTTCCGATTGAGCCATCAGGTTGATCAGGTCAAAATAGTGGCAGCACTTCTCGACCAATGTTCCACCCGAGAACTCGCTGAATTTGTTCCATTGTCCGACCTTGTCGAGGAAGGGTGGGCGATACTCGCTCATACTGATCGTTTTGATTTCGCCCAACGATTTTCGCTCCAATGCTTCATGATACGCTTCCACGTATTGGCGCTTATAACGATATTGTAAGCCGATTTGAATGAAGCTGCTGTATTCGTTTACCATCTTCACCATTTTGGCAGCGTGGTCCACGGTGGTCGCCATTGGTTTTTCAACAAAAATGGGCTTGCCGGTTTTAATCACCGTACAAAGCACCTCGTAATGAGTGTAGTTGGGGGTACAGATGAAATACGCGTCTACATCCGGGTCACTACAGGCGGAATCCAGGTCGGCGTAGCGGATGAGTTTGTCGGAAGAGATTTTAGCAAATTCCGTTTCCGCCACATCCAGGCTTCTTTTCTGTGGATCATAGATTCCGTGAATTCTGGCCCGACCCAACAACGTGGTTACTCGCATGTGTTCCTTGCCTATGGTGCCGACGCCGATGATAGCGAATCGGTGGGTCGGGGTCTGCTGGTTATACAAATATTGATCAGCCTCTCCCACGTGTTGTTGGGTTCCATTTGTTTCAAAGTGACGCAGTCTGGGTTTGTAACTTTCGCTCATAATATTGATTTAGATGTTGTCTGATTAATGAAAAATGATGTGAACCGCAGCGAGCGAAAACAACATGCCTATTCCGAATTTTCCTATCAACGGTGTCGCAGGTTCGTAGGTGAGTTTGTCCCTGGTAAAACCTCCCTTGGAGCCCAGGTAAATGACAGTAAATCCAATCAGGATGAGCCACATGGGTCGGACAAAATAATTCATGTCCGGCCAAACGGCTTTGAAGATCAAATTAAGAGGAACGGTTGCAAAAAAAGCAAACAGGGTTAGGCGAGGTTTAGGTGCAACCAGGAATACGGCCGCACAAATCAGAACTACAATCCCTGTATTTATATAATAACGAAGCTCGTTAAGGGTATGTGTGAATGCGGCACCCGTGTCGTTGAGTTTGATGTAGAGGAGGATTATCCCCATAAAAGATCCGGTGATGAAAGAAATCAAAATGGCATTTTTTCCGGCCTGAACGACTTGGTAATCGGTAGCTGACTTGTTGATATAGGGTTTATAAATGTCGATGGACCAAAGCGTAGCCAGGGAGTTGAAGGTTGAATCCACGGTACTCATCATGGAAGCGAAGAGGGCACACAATATAAGACCTTTTAATCCAATCGGAAGGTAGGTGTTTACCAAATAGGGAAAGCCTGAATCAGGATCTTCCAGGGCGTTTTCTCCCAAAATTCCGATCAACGCGATTCCTGGAATGATGACAACTGCGGCCATGAAATACTTCATGACCCCGCCCACCATCAAACCTATTTGAATGTCCTTTAGGCTTCTGGCAGCAAGGGAGCGTTGCACGATCCGTTGGTTCGCACACCAATAGTTAATATTTAAAAGAAAGGCTCCAAAAACATGTATCCAGGGAAGCGTCTTATGATCCGCAGGTAAATGCAGGTGCATTTTATCTCCAGTCTTCACGTAGAGTTGCGACCAGCCTCCCAATTCATGAATGGTAATAAGCATTAAAATTATTCCACCCGAAAGTAAGATGGAAAATTGAACAATATCAGTCCTTACCACGGCACCCAAACCACCCAGATAAGTATAAATCGCTGACAACAATCCCAACCCAAAGATTAAAATAGAAATGCGCGTGAAACGGTCTTCGTGGATAAATGACAGGTAGTCGGCAAATACCAGGTCGGCAGCATAACCTCCCCAGAACAGACTAACCCCCAGGCTTAAGGTTGAAAAAAGAGATATATTGGTGAGGGAATAGATCAGCGCAACTGTGTTGCCAAGCCGGGTTTTTATAAACTGGGTAATCGTAATGACCCGCTCCCGGAAGTACATCGGGACAAAAATAAAGGCCGCCAGGAACAGGCCCTGTATCGCATTGATCTCGAAATTGGCTTGAGCGAGTCCGTAGAGGTAGGCTGATCCAATGTACCCTATCCACTGAAGTCCCTGGACATTCGTGGCAATCGTCGAGAAAGCGATCGAAAACCAGCCCAATTTTCTGGAATTTAAATAGTATTCTTCGACTGTGACATCTTTGGAGGTTTTGCCCCGGATCGCGACCGCAAAAACGATGACAAAGTAGAGGCAAACAATTAAGAAGTCGATCATGGAGTATTAGACTAAGTATACTGATTTAGAAAAATATGTGTTTGAGCTTAGGGAACAGATTGGCCCTTCGCGGCTTCCCACATGGCGTACCAATCCTCCCGCTCCAGATCAATAGTTGCACCTTTGGCTCCGTTGAGAATTCGATCAAGCTTGTTCGTTCCCAAAATGACTGTGGGACGAGATGGAACCGCCAGGATCCAGGCATAAATCAGTGCGTCGATGGTGGCATTGTTGTATTTGGGAGACAACTCCACGACCTTATCCCGAAGTCGTTTCGCCGGGCCTTCCTGATCACGAAACAAGGTTCCACCTCCCAGGGGTGACCAGACCATGGGTCTTATTTTCTTCTGCTGACACTGGGAAAAAATTCCGTCGTAGAGCGGTGCCATTTTAAGCGGACTAAATTCTACCTGGTTTGTCGCGAGCTGGCCTCCAAGGAGAAGGTCGAGCGTTTCGAACTGATGAATTGTATAATTGGATACACCAACATTTTTTACTTTTCCGTCGTCGAGCAGTTGTTGGAGCCCGGTCGCAGTATCCTCAGGATCAGTCAGCCAGTCGGGTCGATGAACGAGGAATAGATCAATGGCATCAATGCCGAGTAATCGTAGCGATTTTTCCGCACAATGGATAAGGTTTTTACCTGTGGCGTTATATTGGGGCAGGTTGGCGTGTGGCTTTTCCGCAGAGGGAACGTCGATCCCCGCTTTGGTCACCACTTTAAGTCCTTCCCGCAGCTTTTGATGACTTTTGAGAACCTTACCCACTGCTTTCTCAACCAGATATCCACCATAAATCTCAGCTGTATCGAGCGTTGTAACACCTTGTTCGAGACAGGCATGAAGACGCTGAGCCAGATCCTCAATGGTGGCCGGTATTTTTTGGTCCAGGATTCGCCAGGTTCCGTAGGCAAAATTCCCGGCATCGTAGCGAAGAGAATTGTTGATTGTATTCATGGTTGATCGTTTTCGACTAGGAGTTTTCCGGCAAATTCCAAAAAAAATATTCTTTGCTGGTTCTGGTATCAATCCTTGGTCTACACATACTTAATGTTTGTCAAACGCTAGAAACAGGTGATTAACAAAAAATCACCTACTCCCATTTCGGCAACTTATTTTGCTTTCCGATAAAAACTCTCGCCTACAATCAGCCGAATCCGACTAGCGTTTTGGGTTAGTGCGAATGGAATTTTTTTACGCAACCGCTTATCCTGTTTGGGTTTTGCTATTGTTTTAAACTTTTTTCGAAAGAGTAGTTCTGAAAAGCAATAATACCGGAATGTAGTCGCACGTAGGCTGTCCCACCGTGCTTTTGATTGGATAAGACAACAAAGTCGTGGGCGAGTCCGATGCGGGTTAGGAATGCGTCGTAAGCCACATTCCCTTCGTAGTTTGAGTCCAAAGCATCACCGACATGGAGATAGAGTTCGACCGGATACGTTTCCTTAAAATGCTTCGCATAGGTTTCTGCATAGGTCCACATGTCATCACCGCGAGAGAACACCAGATTTTCACTCTCCGTTCCTCCAGTGTCTTGTATGCGTTTCTCGGCGGCCGCACCTGAACTTCCCATAACAAGCTGTGAAAATAGCTCCGGATGTCCAAATCCGATTCGCGCGGTTGCACGACCTCCCTGGGAATACCCCTGCAGGGCACGGCCCTTCCTGTCTGCGATGGTTCGGAATGTTTGATCAATTAAGGGGATCAATTCATTAACGAACAAATCTTTGCCCACGGCCTCAGCCCGTCCTGGTACGTTGTAATGGCTTACTGGACCCCCATTATTCAAAACCACAATTGTAGGAATGAGATTCCCATCGTTAATGGCTTCAAGAATATATGGCATCCTGTTCGCAAACCTGGATTCATCTCCCGGTCTTCCGCCGTGGAGCATGTAAATAACCGGATAGCGGTGATTCCGGTTTTCAGGTTGGTCGTAGCCTGGAGGTACGAACACGCAGTAGCCGACTTCCTTGCCAATGACCTTACTTTTATAAGTATGATGGCTGAGGCCAGGTGCTGCATTCAACTCCATTTGAGTCAGCGGATTAATCCAGGAAAACGAAGTTTTGTCCTGTGCGTTTGAAGCAACAGAAAGTAGCTGAAAGCTTAGGATGACCAGGAGAGTGTTTAGGTGGGGAAGTCTCATTGAAGAAGTATCTAGGGTGAGTATTTGATTCTGGAAAAGAATTACCTATTTTGAGTTTCCTTGCCGAGTCTTCTTTTAGTGAATGGAGACTATCCATTCGTCACTCAATTTTTGAGTGTTTGATTCTCCCGTCCTTCCTTCGACTTCCGCGGTCAAGGCAGAGCTGATGGTTCTTCCTTTTTAACTTTACGAAACGATTATCTTCGTATGGCGAATGTCAGTGGAATGCGCACCCGGGTCCTGACTGGTTTGCCATCTTTTTTGCCGGGTTGAAATTTCCAGGTTCGAATGGCCTCCAATGCGGATTCCGAAAAATCAGGATGCGGGGATTCCGCAACGCGTGCACTGCCGACATTGCCTTTTTCATCGACTATAAAGATGAGAAACACGCGTCCCTGGATCGCTGCCCTTTTTAAATGAGCAGGATATTTGGGCACAATTCGGTAAATTGGAACAGGCTTATCATCCAGGTCGGCGACATCAAAAATTAAATCGTCCCCGAAACCGTCGTCAGGCAAAAAGGAACCGACGTTTAAAGTAGTGCCACCCATGCCACCGGAACCTGCGTTTAGTGCCATATTGATTTGGTATAGAGACAATTTGACCATCTCCTTTTCCAATTCGATCTCCTCATCTTCCTCCTTTTCTTTCTCAATTTCCTCTGGCGGTGGTGGAGTAGGGGGAGCTGAAATAGAATATCTGATCAGATCCGGCTGTTCAAGGACCACATCCCGTTCACTCGCCCATTGCATTAACGGCAGGGTTAAAAAGAGGGCTGCAGTGACACCGAACGACCCCAGGTAGGGAATCGCACTTTGGATGATGGTGGGGTTTTCTTTATTTATATTCATAGTTCCACGTTCAATAAGTTCAAATTGACCATGGGGTAACCGGGGCATGAATTAGCAGATACTGGGCCATCCGTGAGTTATACCAGCAATGTTGCGGAAATGTTTCCTAATCGTCACAAAAGGTCTCGGATTTCCTAAAAAGAGGTAGTTGGTTCCCATAATTGCTTAATACCGCTGCTCTAACCCGACCCTCTGAATGAAAATAGACAGGCAAGCTGGATAGGAGCTGTATAAACCCGGGATCTTACGATGCTTGTATGGGTCTCTTTATGGGGTTGAATCCTGAATGAAGCCACCTACCATTCAAAATCTTCTTAATAATAATGAATACCCCAAAAACACACTTCTTTGGTTTTCTGGTTTTAATTGCCAGCGCCAGTATGCTCTTTGCTGTTAGCTCCAATGATTTGCCGGATGGGTTTACCACCTTGAATATTGGCGACCAGGCACCTGGGTTTTCATTGCCTGGTACGGATGGAAAACAGTATAGTTTGGCCGACTTCGGCGGCACGGATATTTTAGTCGTCTACTTTACTGGAACGCATTGTCCGACATCTCATGGAGTGATGGGACGGATGTTGCAATTTGTGGATGACTACAAGGATGAGAGTTTTTCCTTTGTCGCGATTAACCCCAATCATTCGTCCGGTTTGCGGCCCGATGAATTTGGTCACACCGACTATGACGAAACCTTTGAAGACTCCAGGCGTTACGCGGAGGACTATGGCTGGACGTTTCCGTTTTTATTTGATGGCGATAAGCAACTTACCGCTCGGGCCTACGGTTGCCTGGCGACTCCCCATGTTTTGATTTTTGATAAGGACCGAAAGCTCCGCTACAATGGCCGCTTCGACGACTCACGGTACCCCGAACCGGAAACCGTCAAACATCCGGATGCGAGGAATGCGGTTGAAGCCCTCCTGATGGGTAAACCCGTGCCTGTTGAAACGACGCGCCCTCATGGCTGCTCAACCAAGTGGAAAGAGCGCAACGCCCACGTCGTCGAAGAAGAACAACAGTGGCAATCGATTCCGGCAATTATTGAGGAGATTGATGCCGCTGCTGTGGCGGCCTTACGAAAGAATGGTTCCGAAAAAGTGCGATTGATCAATGTCTGGGCTACCTGGTGTGCTCCTTGCGTAGAAGAGTTTCCCGACCTCACTGCTATTGCCCGCAAATTTAGTCGCCGGGAATTTGAGTTGGTAACCATAAGCCTGGATCAACCAAACCAAAAAGAGAAAGCAGAAGAATTTCTTGGAAAGCATCGCGCGATTATGAGCGACAAGTTGCGCAAATCGGTCGAAGCCGAGGGACGTTCCACCAACAATTATATTTATACCGGATCCGGCATCGATGCGTTGGCAGAGGCCCTCGATCCTGATTGGCCTGGTCCGATTCCTTATTCCGTGCTTGTTGATCAGGCGGGGAATGTGCTTTACCGAAAACTCGGGAAGATCGATCCCGACATAGTCCGTGCCGAGATTTTAGATACACTTACACGTCACTACATTCCAGAAGGGGGATGAGTCTCGGAAATCATTGATTTAATTTTAGTCGGGAAAAAAGGTATTGAACCACCCGCTACGCTGGAGAGCGCGGAGATGGGGAGAAGAAAAAAATGTTGGAAGAAAATAAACATGTGAAAGAATTGCTGCCAGTTCACGAAGCACAACTACTGACCTATCTGAAATTGACGAAATGCAGAGTTGGATTGTTGATAAATTATAATGTAAGAGTATTGAAAGATGGAATCAAAAGAATCGTATTGTAAGAGACTCCGTGTCTCAGTGTCCTCCGCCGTGCCGCGGCGTAGCCTTGGCGAAGACTGGTGGTTAACTAATTCTCCTCTAAAACAACTCAAATGATTACTATGCGTAAATTTATTCCACTATGGGTAATGTCCATTTTCTGTCTCCTTGGTGTAGCGGGACTTGAAGCTCAAAAATCAAGATCGCCGAACATTGTTCTGATTCTGACGGATGATCAGGGTTGGGGGGCAACTTCGGTTTTGATGGACAAGGATGTTCCTGCATCGAAGAGCGATTTTATAAAGACACCCCATTTGGAGAAGCTCGCGGATCGAGGTGTGATTTTTTCGCAGGCCTATGCGCCGCACCCCAATTGTTCGCCCACCCGTTATTCCATCCAAACGGGAAAGAGCCCGGCATTGTTGCAAATGAGCGACATTGTTGGTCGTCATAGTGGACCCTTTTTTGAAGGAAACCGAATGATACCTCCTCCTCACGTGAATGATATCGCCGATGAAGAAATCACGATCGCCGAATGGATCAAAAAGCATCGCCCGAATTATGCCACAGCCCACTTTGGCAAGTGGCACATCAATGGCGGGGGTCCTGAGAAACACGGGTATGATGCTAGCACAGGCGAAACATCAAACCGTGAAGGGGAAACGAAGGATCCCAATCCGAAACGTATTTTTTCAATCACCAAAACGGGTAACGAATGGATGGAGAAACAAGTGGCTGCGAAGAAGCCCTTTTTCATGCAACTCTCGCACTATGCAACTCATTTGTCCTACCAGTCCCGCGAATCGACGTTGGATAAAGCCAAAGCCAGAAAACCTGGAGAACGTCACAATAACGCCCTGCATGCGGCCATGGCCGAGGACCTGGATACCGGCGTAGGAATGACCTTGGCAAAGATCAAGGAGCTTGGGATCGAAGATAATACTTATGTGATCTACATCGCGGACAACGGAACGTATCCGGTTATTAGCCCCGGAAATGTGAATGGACCTTTGCATGGCTGGAAAGCGACTACCTGGGAAGGGGCAATTCGGGTTCCTCTTATCATCGCCGGTCCAGGAATTAAGCATGATCGAAAAAAGGATATGGCCGTCGGCTACGACTTGTTTCCAACGATTTGCGATTGGTTGCGTATCAAGTCATTGCCAGAAGGCATAGAAGGTGGGAGTCTAGCAAAGCTGGTATCAAGTGATCCCCATGCGGACGTGGTTCGTCCCAACGATTTCCTTGTATTTCACTTCCCACATTACCAGTTGCAAAAAGGAGGGCAGCCATCGACGTCGCTGCACCAAGGAAATTATAAGCTCATTAAATTCTGGGAGACGGGAGATTACCATCTGTACGATTTGAGCAAGGATCTCGATGAAAGCGAAAACCTTGCCAAGGTCCAATCCAACCGCACGGTGAAGATGAGCCAATTGCTTGATCAATATCTTGCTTCCATTAAAGCAGGCATCCCTACCATAAATACACAGTTTGATCCGGTAAAAGATCCCGGTAAGAAATGGGACGGCATTAAACAGCGATTGATCGACGAACCCTATTTTAATTTAGAATAAGCACTACACCCTAAAATTATACCCTAAAAACTATGAGACTACAGAAATTATTACTTGGAATGGTTGCCTTGGTGAGCCTCCACCTCGGCCTTCAAGCCCAGGATCAACCACCTGTGGTGAGCCCGTCGAACCCAAACATCGTATTTATTTTTACCGACGATCACTGTGAGCAGGCTCTCAGCGCCTACGATCCTACCCGCATTTCAACTCCCCACATGGACCGTTTGGCCAACGAAGGCATGCGCTTTACACGTTGCTATGTGACCAATGCTATTTGCGGCCCCAGCCGGGCAGTTATTCAAACCGGAAAGTATAATCACCTAAACGGATTTTTCCGCAATGGTATTACCTTTAACGGAGACCAGCAGACCTTCCCCAAGCTCCTGCAGAAGGCAGGCTATCAGACTGCGGTGGTGGGCAAGTGGCACTTGGGTTCCACACCTCAGGGTTACGATCACTACGACGTGTTGGTCGGGCAGGGGCCTTACTACAATCCGCCCATGATCACCAAGGATGTAAATGGCGAACCCGTAACCAGGGAAAATACCGGTTACACGACGGACGTCATCACTGACAAAACATTGGACTGGCTGGAGAAGGATCGCAAGCGTGACAAGCCTTTCATGCTGATGTATCAGCACAAAGCACCACACCGCGATTGGAAGCCAGGACCCAAATATCTGAACTGGTTGGATGATGTCACGATCCCTGAGCCGGAAACGCTCTTTGACGATTATTCCGGTCGCACCCAATCGGCTGCCCGTCAGGCGATGGAAATCAAAACGCATATGAATGAGCGCGACCTCAAACTGGAAGCCCGGGGTAATCTGAATGATGAGCAATGGAAGGTTTGGAATGCCGCGTACAAGAAAAAGAACGACGCCTACCTGGCAGCGCTTCCCAATATGACGGAAAAGGAAATCATTCAGTGGAAGTATCAGCGCTATGTGAAAGATTACCTGCGCTGCGTAAAATCCGTGGATGATGGAATTGGTCGTGTTTTAGACTACCTCGATGAAAACGGCCTAACCGAAAACACCGTGGTTATTTATTCATCCGATCAAGGCTGGTTCCTGGGTGAGCACGGATGGTTCGACAAACGATGGATGTACGAAGAATCTCTTAAAACGCCACTTCTGGTTCGCTGGCCAGGTGTGGTTAAAGCGGGCACGGTTCGCGATGAGATCGTTTCCAATTTGGACTATGCTGAAACATTCCTCTCCATTGCAGGCGTAAAGATTCCGAAAGATATGCAGGGCAGCAGCCTTGAGCCGCTCTTCCGCGGAGATAAAGTCAAAGACTGGCGAGATGCATTTTACTACCACTACTATGAAAATCCCGGCGGTCACAACGTGGCTCGTCACTATGGCGTGACCGATGGCCGTTACAAACTCATTCACTATTATCAGCTTGAAGGAGAGGATATCGACGACTGGGAACTCTTCGACCTGGAAAAAGATCCCGAGGAAATGAACTCCGTGTATGGAACTCCTGAGTACGCCCAGATTCAAGGGCAGAAATTAACCCAGCTGAACCAACTGCGGAAGCAATATCAAGTCACGGATGAGGACCCGGTTGTTGAACGTCGTAGAAATTAATCCCAGGATGCGGATTCTAACTGTCCTGATTGTTGCCTGCCTCTTTGGTTCGTTTTTACGGGCTGAGAGGCCTAACATCCTGATCATCTTCACCGACGATCAGGGGTTTTACGATGTGTCCTATTACAACGAAAAGAAGGATATCGAGACTCCGGCGATCGATGCGTTGGCGGAGGCGGGTATGCGGTTTGATAATTTCTATGCGAACTGCCCGGTGTGTTCGCCTTCACGGGCGGCGTTGTTGACGGGACGTCAGCAGGATTTGGTGGGGGTGCCAGGCGTGATTCGGGATAGAGTTGAAAACTCTTGGGGGTATTGGGATCCGAATTCGACTTCGATCGCTACCGTTCTTTCAAAAAATGGATACGACACAGCTTTGGTTGGAAAATGGCACCTGGGATTGGAATCGCCGAATCTTCCGAACGATCGAGGATTCAAATTCTTCAAAGGTTTTATTGGAGACATGATGGATGATTATTATCACCACCGTCGTAACGACCATAATTTCATGCGGAGAAACTTTGTTGAGATCGATCCGGAGGGTCATGCTACAGATCTGTTTTCTCAGTGGGCGGTGGATTACATCGACGAAGCCTCCAAAAACGAGGATCCGTTTTTTCTCTACCTTGCTTACAACGCGCCACACAGTCCGATTCAGCCTCCGGAAGAGTGGGTTGAGAAAGTCAAAAAACGTGAACCAGGTATTGCGGACCTGCGTGCCAGGTTTGTCGCACTGACGGAGCACATGGATTATGGAATTGGGCTGGTTGTTCAGTCGCTTAAAGACAATGGCGTCTATGACGATACGATCATTTTCTTCACCAGTGACAATGGAGGATCTCTTCGCTTCGGATCGGATAACGGTCCGTTACGCGATCAGAAGGGAACGGTTTACGAAGGGGGTCTGCGAGTCCCGGCGGCCGTGGTTTGGAATAAAACGATACAGTCAGGATCGGTAAGTAATCACACCGCGATGACGATGGATATTTTTCCAACCATCATGGACGTGTGCGGAATTGAATGGGATGGCCCCCTCGATGGAGTCAGCTTTGCCCCTGTTCTGACTGGCGGTGCGGTCGACGTTTCTGAACGTGCCATGATTTTTTCGCGAAGAGAAGGTGGACTAGCTTACAACGGGAAAACCATCGAGGCGATTCGCATTGGTGACTTCAAACTTGTCCACAATTCTCCCTACGAACCCTACGAGATGTACAATATCGCCAAAGATCCTTACGAAAAGAACAACCTTCTCGAAGGAAAGTCTCAGAATGAGTATTCGAAAGTTCCGCACTTCACTGAATTGCGATCCAGATTGGCCTTACATTTCCAGCAGCGCGGACGTGTGCCGTGGCAGGGACCTCGGGAAGGGGTCAAACCTTGAATCGATTGACTCGGCAAGCTGCGTCAAGATTGCAAGGTATGACCCCGACGGACGATATTGGCTCTAAATTTCCAACAACGGGGAAGTGTGCCCTGGCAGGGGCCGAGGTGAGTGAGGTAGGGCTATCGCGTCCTCGCGATGCCGAAATCGGATTGTCAACAACGGCGCGACGGAGAAAGACTCGCTGCACCGATGATTGTATTACTTTTTGACGGCATTACTGGAAGCAAATACCGATAGTATCTTCGAGTCGCGATTAAAATTGCTCCTACAAAATAAAAGCTATTCAAAAAAAAGCACTGTGTTTAACCTATCCCTTTCTTGAGATTCCCAAGAATCACCCCGCCGGTTGTGGCCACGGCAACTCCTATGAGTGTCCATTTCGCCGCTTTGGTTCCGGGAGCGGGCTCTCGAAAATAGAAAATGCCGATGAGGACGGCGACGGCTACGCAGAGCTGAGCAATGGTGAATCCTTTACCCAAACCAATTTCCTGTACCATGAGCAGCATGGAGAAATTTCCGATGGACCAGAGGATACCTGTAAGTAGAACGAGTCCATAGTCTGTACGGCTTTTGCAACGTGGACGTTTGCGCCCCCAGAGAACTAAAACCGTACTACCGACAAACATGCCAACTGCCATGGGAAATGCGGTTACCCAGTCATTTGCTTCTGCGTTTTGCCGGGCAAGGTAAGTCGTTGGTATGAAATAGGTGCCCCAAAGTACACCTGCTGCGACAGCTCCTGCAAATCCCGACTTTATCTTCCTGGAGGGTTTTGAGTTCTCATTGGATTTGCCGGAAAAAACGATGAGCAAGATCCCGGCAATAATCATTAGGATGGATGTGACAGAAAGTAGAATCTCCAGAGGTCCGGATTTTAAAAATTCACCGAACAGGATCATTCCCCAGGCGATTCCGACCAGTATGTTTAGAGGAGCCCAGGTGCCAATCGCCTTGGCCATTCCGATATTGGCCAAGGCAACGAACGCGCACATGCCAGCCACCGCCCAGATAACTCCGCCTAAGAAAGGTAAAATAAATAAGTCGAAAGTGAGTTTGTTCGGTCCGACCAATAGCAATGCAATAGTTGCGAGAAACAAATTTCCAACCGCCACATAAAAAGACCGGGTCTGAGGGTTTGGAAGTTCTACCTTTTCAGAAGGCGTTATCCAAAGTCCCCAGGTTATAACGGTGATGATTGCATAGAGAAGGCCCAAGGAGGTCATTTGGGGGAATGTTGATAGGAGGGTGGAAGGTTACAAATCAATCTGATACCAGTGCCTGAGTTACTCTTCTATCTCTTTTTCGAACAGTTTTCGTTGGCCGGTGAGGGTTCGATCATTTTCGATAATGGTTGGTTCCTCTTCTCCGGCTTTCTGCATTTCAGCGAGTAGCTTTTTTCTGAGGTGATCGCAGAGGGGGCCGTGAGATTGAAAGGCTATCAGGTTCTGTAGTTCGTATGGGTCGGATTTTAAATCGTATAAATAATTTTCCGTGTAAGTATCGGCACAGGATTCGGTTTCGCCATTTTTATCCAAAGCGACAATTCCGTATTTCCATCGTTTGGTCCGGATGGCACGACCGATTTGCGATTCACTGATTTGAATAAAAGCACAATTCTCCCAATCTTCCGAAGATCCTCTTAAGCGCGGCATCAAGGAACGACCCGGCATTAGGTCCGGAGGCTCTATTCCGGAGGCGTCCAATAGGGTGGGGACCAGATCGATCAAACTCACTACTTCCTGGCGACGTCCGCCCATCTCAAAACCCGGTCCGGAAAATGCGGTGGGCACGCGAACCGAGGATTCATGACCGGAACGTTTGTATTCAGAATTCCGGGTTTTAAAATGACATCCGTGATCCGAGGTATAGAGGATGATAGTGTCATCGGTGAGATCCAGGCTCTTTAGAGCATCGTTCATGCGTCCTAGCGCTTCATCCAGACGCTTGATCATCCCAAGGTAACCACCCAGGTGTTGCCCCGTGCTTCCTCCCAGCTGTTGAAGGTCGGGTGGCGTCCATTTTCCTGTGTAGGGTTCGCGGTATCCATCCGGGGGTGGGTAGTCATCCACATGATTCTGGTGGTGTGGTTCCAGGTAGGATACAAAAAGAAAGAAGGGTTTTTTGTTGTCCTTATTCTTGTCGATGTAGCGTATAACTGCATCGGTTTGAGCATCCACCCTGTATCCGGGTAATTTTACCTTTTGATCCTCCTCGTCAAACAGAACGCAGTCGTAGGCATCGGAAACAAATTCAAGAACGTTCGCGGCCAGCCAGTATTCATAACCGCCGCGCTCGTGCTTCGGCACGGCGCCTTCAGTGGTCCCCAGGTGCCACTTTCCGATGTAGCCAGTGGTGTATCCGGCTTCCTTATAATATTCGGCGAGGGTCTTTAACTCAGGATTTAGAGGAATGCCATTTCGCCAGCTTCCGGTTTGCGTCGCGTAGAGACCGGTTTGTAAACAAGACCTGGCCGGGCCGCACACAGGTTGGCAGGTAATACTGGCATCAATATGGGTGCCGTTGTCTGCCATGCGGTCAAAGTTGGGAGTCAGGTTAAGTGGATTCCCGTGCGCACCGGTAGTATCCCAGCGCTGCTGGTCGGTGAAAAATACAATAACGTTCGGTTGTTTGGACATAAATTTATAGAGAAAGAGTCAGAATGTAAGTTTATCGGACTGGAGAGATTCAATCACTCAAAATACTTCCTACAAAGATTAAAACCATATTTTTTTACGCGTTTCATGGAATCGTCTTTTTTTGCTGCCATCGGCAACTGCCCTTAAGTAATCTCCGGTTTTTATTTTCCTGACCCTATTTAAAACACAAGAAATTCTCCATGGCCTATACTATCGGAATTGATTATGGAACCAACTCGGTTCGTAGTATCGTTGTTCGCTGTGCTGATGGTGCCGAAATTGGTACTTCAGTATTTAACTATCCAAGCGGTGAGCTGGGTATCCTTTTGGATCCCTCTGACCACAACCTCGCACGGCAACATCCGGGAGATTATGTGGTCGGCATTGAGTCCAGTATTGTTGAAGCCATTGCATTAGCTAAACAGGCCGATCCGGATTTTTCTTCCGACAAGGTTATTGGCCTCGGCGTTGATTCCACGGGTTCGAGTCCGATTCCGGTGGATGAATATAACGGAGCCCTGGCGATGCAGGACACCTGGAAAGGAAACCTGAATGCTCAGTGCTGGTTGTGGAAAGATCACACGAGTGTAAAAGAGGCGGCGACGATTACAGGGCTGGCTCGCGAGCATCGTCCTCAATATGTCGCCAAGTGTGGTAATACTTACTCGTCCGAGTGGTTTTGGTCGAAGATCTGGCATTGCCTGAACGTGGATCCGGAATTGTTCGATGCCGCCTACAGTTGGGTGGAATTGTGCGATTGGATTCCTGCGATTTTGGCCGGAGTGACTGATCCAATCGCCGTAAAGCGAGGTGTCTGCGCGGCTGGCCATAAAGCCTTTTATGCAGATGATTGGGGAGGACTGCCGGACAAAGAATTCTTGAACATGCTCGATCCGAAGTTGGCCGACTTGAAAGACCGACTCTATGAAAAGGCATACGATGCTTCCGAGGTAGCTGGTCACCTTTGCGAAGAGTGGTCTGACAAACTGGGTTTGACTGTCGGTATACCCATCGCCATTGGAGAATTTGACGTTCATTACGGAGCGATCGGCGCAGGTGTGGACGAAGGAACTTTGGTTAAAGTCATCGGCACTTCCACCTGTGATTGTGGGGTTGTAAAAGCCGACAAGGAAATTGCGGACGTCCCTGGCATCTGCGGTATTGTGAAGGGAGCGATCCTTCCTGGGTATTTTGGAGTAGAAGCAGGGCAGTCCGCGGTAGGTGATATTTTTGCCTGGTACGTGGAGCGCGTTTTGAAGGGAGGAGTCGAAACCCACACACGGCTAACCGAAGAAGCTTCTCATTTAAAGCCAGGTGAGAGTGGTCTGCTTGCACTTGATTGGAATAATGGCAATCGCACTATTCTCGTCGATCCTCTACTTTCCGGATTGTTACTCGGTCAAACCTTGCACACGTCGCAGGCGGAGATTTATCGCGCTTTGATTGAGGCGACTGCCTTTGGAGCCCGTTCGATTCTTGAGCGTCTGGATGAATATGGCGTGCCCGTGAACCGCGTAGTTTGCGCTGGGGGAATTGCGGAAAAGAATCCGATGCTCATGCAAATCTATGCGGACATTACCGGGCGTGAGATGTTGATCTCCGGTTCTTCTCAGACCTGTGCCTTGGGATCAGCCGTGAGTGCAGCGGTCGTCGCCGGTTCTGCCAAGGGCGGATACGACGATTTTCAATCTGCCCAGGCGGCCATGACCCGTCTCAAGGACGTATCTTACAAACCGAATTCCGCGTCGCAAGTTGTGTACAATGAGTTGTATGCGGAGTATAAAAAATTGCATGACGCCTTTGGTGGTGTGAGTGGCGTTGATCTTGGTGGTGTGATGAAGCGTTTGCTCGAGATAAAGGAAACAGCCCGAAAGGGATAATTTTGATGTGTGGATCGATTTCTAAAAAGCAATTGATTTCTTTATTTTATGACCTTTTCGAAAATCATTGTTAACAAAATCATGATTACAGAATCATATTTTCGAAAATATTACACCTAGACTATTAAACAGCGAATATTTAAACTTTAGGGCATCCATGAGTTTACTCGACTTTAGTCATCAGAATATCTGCTTCGTAACTGGAAGTCAGCACCTCTACGGCCCGGATGCTCTGGCTAAGGTGGGTTCAAACTCGAAGATCTTGCCGAGATTGCTGGTATCGAGTTTTTCCTTATTGATGACTCAACCTCGATTCGAGCCTTTAAAAAAGAGATTCGCTTCAATGAGGTTTATCACCATGCTTCTCACGGATTCGCACAGGTTGATGATAGATTACTCAGATTTTATACTAATTAAAGTAACCACAAAAAGCACAGGATACACAAAAGGAAGAGGATAGATCTAATATCGGAAGGGTACTGAGGCAAAATCTCGGTGGGTTTTGCGCCTTTTGCGCTTTCTGTGGTTCCAACAAACTCATTTTTACTATCTTTATTTATGAACGATAATTTTTTAGCGCTTCGTGAAGAATGCTGCGAAGCCAATAAACAACTTCCCAAACTGGGCATTGTAGATCTTACCTTCGGCAATGTAAGCGTCGGGGATCCTGAGCAGGGTGCTGTGGCAATTAAGCCGAGTGGTGTTCCTTATGAATCGCTGACGCCCGATGATATCTGTGTGATGGATTTCAACGCCAAGCCCGATGACCATTTTGTATTAGATCTGGAAGTGGCAAAGCTTTACGGTTCACTTAGGCCCAGCTCGGACACGCCGACTCACCTCAGGCTGTTCCAGGCCTTTCCTCATGTTCGCGCGGTCGTGCACACGCATTCGCGAAACGCAACGGCCTTTGCCCAGGCGGGCAGAAGTATCCCATGTATGGGTACCACTCATGCTGACTATTTTTACGGTGATGTTCCGGTAACGCGTCGCATGACTCCAGATGAAGTCAGTCGTCACTATGAGTGGGAAACGGGAAACCTAATTGTCGAAACTTTCGAGGACCTCAATCCCGAGCAGATCAACGCGGTGCTCCTCAACGGCCATGCACCGTTTGTCTGGGGAACCTCAGGTGCCAAAGCAGTGGAAACCGCCTTTGCCCTGGAAGTTATTGCAGAGATGACCTTCAAAAATCTCTTGCTTAATCCGGAGTCCAATTCCCTGTCCGAACACCAGCTCGACAAGCACTACCTCCGCAAGCACGGCAAAGGTGCTTACTATGGGCAGAAGTAATTTTGGAGTAGATACGCTCTGATCATTCACAAAAAGCTGGCTCTCCGGGTCAGCTTTTTGTGAGAACTTTATCAGGTTCACTTTCCAGGTGAATTGACAGACTCCGTACCGGTTTGTAAAGGTATGCGTTGTTCATGTCCGTATCGCGTCGACATTTTATTACTTCAACCGCTTCGCTCGGTGCTTTGGCTTTGACGCAAAAGGCTTTTCCTCAAATCGCAAAGCGTGGTGGACGAACCGATAAGCCCAACATCCTCTTTATTTGGACGGACCAACAGCGTTTCGATACCTTGGCGGCCTATGGAAATCATCGGATCCATGCACCCCATCTGAATCGCCTGGCGAGTGAGAGTACGGTGTTTGAAAGATCCTATGTAACTCAACCAATATGCACGCCGTCGCGCAGCTCAGTTTTGACGGGATTGTGGCCCACCCAAACCGGCTGTATTGATAATAATATCCCGTTATCCGAATCGATCGCTACCCAGCCGAAGCTGTTGGATGATTCAGATTAAAGATGAGCCCTTCATGCTCCATGTAAATTTTCTGGAGCCGCACGATCCGAACTTCGGGCCTTTGAACGGATATTATCCGGAAGATGAAGTAAATCTACCAAAAAACTGGAATGACTATCCAGACGCCAGTGAACCGCTCCGTTATCACTTTCTTCGATTGTTCGCCTCCTTGGATCGTGGTATCACCCAAGCCGACATTCGTCGGGAAACGTCCCGTTATTGGGGATTGGTAACCATGGTTGATGTCGCGGTGGGTGGAATCTTGTCGGAGCTGGAAAGAAACGGATTGGATGAAAATACCATCGTCGTTTACACGAGCGATCATGGTGAGATGATGGGCAGTCATGGATTATACTATAAAAGTGTCATGTATGAGGAAGCTGCCAGGGTGCCCTGTCTCATCCGGTACCCAAATCGAGGTTTCTCCAAGCGAAGGATTTCGAATCCGGTAAGCCACATCGACCTGACTCCGACTGTTTTGGATTTGGCTGGCAAGGCGGATCATGCTGAACCGTTGCCGGGAAAAAGCTACACACGTTACTTGGAAGGTAGCTCGAAACCCGAACCCGTATTTCTCCAATGGCATGCTCATCCTTCGGGACGCTATAACACTTTGATGAAAGAAGGAATCATAACGGCTGAGGAAGCGGAAAAAGCTGTCAACGTAAATACCCGGGCCGTCGTTAGCCCGGAAGGCTACAAGTTGTGCTTAAGCGACAAGGATAAATCCCAGCTTTATGATCTAAATAAAGATCCCGGTGAAACTCAGAATGTGTATTCGCAGCGCGATTATGCTTCCCGGGTTTCAAGCATGACCCGCGAGTTGGAATCCTGGCAGGAAAGTATCGAAGATCCAATAGAGGTTCAGGGAACCTGAAGAGGGAAGGCTGAAAGCTAAGGGTAGAAAGCTGAAATAGTTGGATAACTCTGAATAGAGGATATTTCCGCGGCTATTTTCTGTTCACTAGAAACTCCTTATGAGGTGAAAAGGGTTTGAAGCGTCCTTTCTGACTTCTACTTGAAGTGGTGCTTCCAATCCACCGGCGGTTACTTGAACTCGTGTGATTCTATCACCCGCCGTCGGGAACGGGTGATCCTCGATCCACTTGTGACCGTCACCGTGAATCAAAAGTATCGGCTTGGCAAAGTCTGTCTCTTTGTCGAGATACTCAATCACAGGTCCGAAGGCGTGAATCTTTAGTTCAAACGTTCCTCCGACTTTTGCCCCCGGATTAGCGTGGGTAAATATGACGGCAGCATTGCAATCTCGTGAATGACGTTTAAACTGGGTCTCAATCCATTGTCGGTCGTCTTCTATTCTGCTTTCCCATTCCTTCCAATCGTGCACTTTTCCGCCTACCATATTGATGCCGATAAATAGTGTTCCTTGGATAACGAACGAAAAATTTTCTTGCCGATTCGATTGTCGAACCACGCCCAGTTCGTTTGGCCAATGTTCGTCGAAGCGAGTGAAGTTAGCCTCCCAAAGTTTCCAGGCCTCCTCTGGATTCTGGCAATCGTTCCATTCGTTGTCTCCTGGAATGATGAAAGTAGGATGTTTGTTCGTGCGTAGAATGCCGGCTACCGTTTTGTAGACGCCTGGTTCACAAGGTGGAATTCCTTTTTTAATGTCTCCCACGTGCATCACAAAGGACAACGAATCGTTCTGGTTCAAATCAGCAATTTGTTGTTTCAGGATGATTTCTTCTGCGCGAATTTCATCCGGTGTGAGTCCGTAGGGCACATCACCCATTACGGCAAAGGTCAGATCCGGAGCGCCGGTTGGAGTTTCCTTTATCTGTGGTTGGCTTTGATCGCAGCCGGTCAAACCTCCCAGAAGGATGGTAGCCAGAATCGAGATGAAAAATACGAAAGTTCGGGGACGGTTCTTAAGGGCCATGGTAATTCTTTAGGGTTATAACAGGTTGTTGTTGAATGTATGATTGCGCAAAATAATACCGTCAACTCATCTCAGTGATTCTTATGTGATCACTTATCTGGACCTGTATCTTGTTTTATGCATAGCTAAGATTTAATGATAAGTTCTTCCAAAATTCATCGAGCATTGAAGGATCAGGGTGTCACTCACGTGGTTGGATTGTCCGACAACCTTTGTCGCGTGCTTTTTCAAAAGATACAAGCCGACGATGAGATTGAGATAGTCCATGTAAGTCGGGAAGGGGAGGCTTTTGCGATTGCCGCAGGTCTTCAGCTTGGAGGAAAGAAGCCGTTGGTGCTTATTCAAAACACCGGTCTATTGGAAGCAGGGGATGCATTTCGTGGGTGCTCCTGGAACATGCGGATTCCTCAGGTGATGCTAATAGGATATCGTGGATTTAAGACCTTGGCTCCAGGTGTTGAGAATAGGGATTCGGTGGCGGAGTTCACCGAACCTACTTTGAATGCCTGGCGAATTCCGTATAAGATTATGTTGGATGATGAAGACGTGACGATGATTGGTCGTGCGTTCAAGATCGCCGAATCAACCTCGATGCCCACCGCCATTTTAATTGCTGAAACCACCGTCTGAATATGCTGAACAAATATACTTGTCTGGAAAAGTTGGCGGCTCGTCGGAAGAAAGAGCTTTTTATCACCTGCATGGGAACAGCAAAGCCGTGGGAAAAATTGTCCGATACCGATCTCGACTTTGCTTCTGTCGATAGTGCCATGAGTCATGCCGCGGACTTTGCCCTTGGTATCGCCATTGCAAAACCAGAGCTACGGGTAATCACTCTGAATGGTGATGGGAGTATGGTAATGTGTCTTGGAACCTTTATCACTTTGGCGCAGCGGCCTTGTGAAAATTATGCCATGATCATTGTTGAAAATGGCACTTATGAGGTGACGGGGAATCAGAAAGTGCCCGGTGTTGGTATCATGGATTTTGAAGCGATGGCTCGTGGAGCCGGATTGGAAAAGGTATACACGATCGATAACGAGGAAGCTTTCGAAGAAATCTTACCGAAGCTGTTTGAAGAGCCCGGTCCATTGGTTTGCGTCCTTAAGGTAGAACCTGCGGAAGAAGGTGTTCCCAAGTTTGACAAAACCTTGGCTGAGCGGACGGACCGTCTGCGAAAAGCGCTTAATTCCTAGTGTGGGTCGCCAAACGTCTTGTAACTTATATTTCGCCGACCATCAAGGAGGGGGTCAAACCTTGTTTCGAGACGAAGTCGACACGCGAAGCCATCAGTTGACTCCGCAAGCTACGTCAAGATTCCAAGGAATGACCCCGACGTCGAATGTTTTGCTTTTTATGGCGGGCTACACTAGCTGCTCGCTTCGGCTTCTGCGTTTACTGCCTTGATAAGCGCCCCGAGGTAACCATAGCAAAATGCAAAGCCTTGGCTGCCGTCCGGATCATCCGGGTGATTCGGGACGTGATCGGGCATAATCATGTATTTGTATTGAACGTCTCTTAATGAGCGCATGACTTTTAAGAAATCCATGTCGCCATTATCTGGGTACACTTCCTGGAAGTTGCCCCATCCTCCCTTGATGTTTCGCATGTGGATGTTAAAGATCTGGTTGCGATCTCCTGCGTAGCGAATGAGTTCATGGATTTCCTTGTCAGGATTCTCCATCCCTTCCGCGCAGGATCCCAGGCATAAGTTAAATCCATGCGAGGGGCTTTTCGACAAGTTGGCAAACCGCTTGATGCCTTCCAGGATGTTGGGGCTGTTCCAGCGTGTGATGCCCTTGAACCCGACCGGGAGTGGTGGATCGGCAATGTGATTGCCCAGCTGCACGTGATACTCCTCTGCCACGGGAAGCACTTTACTCAGGAAGTATTCAATGCGTTCGAAAATCGTGTCGGAATCGACCAGCCCTGCCCGCGTCAGGATTTTGCTTTCCTTCATTCCCACTGAAGCGTCCCAGCTCGAGTAGGTGACGCCTCCGCGACCGGGTGTGCGTTCGGTACGAACCACAGGTAGAATAGTTGTGTTATAAAGGACCGCTCGAACACCCGCCTGACCTGTTACCGAAATCATTTGTTGAATCATTTCAATCTCCCGATCCCGTTCGGGACTGTTCCCCAACATGATATTAGGGACAGTGACCCTGTCGATTCCTGCTGAGCTGAGTGGCAGGTGGTAGGCTTCGATCGAAATACCGTAGTCGGCGGCCATCTGTTTTTGTCTCAGGGCGTCTTGTAGATCCCAGCCTACGCCTTCGATCAGCGCAGGTGAATTTCCGTCAATGTGAAACACTCCATGCCGGGCTTTAAACTCCAGCTCCTTTTTTGTCACCGATCCTCTCTGGCAACCGACATGCATAAGAGCCGGTTTTATGGCCTTGGTTTCGGATTTCTTCGAACAGGCTACGGATGAACCCGAGATGGCCGCTGCTGCGCCTGCTGATAATAGTTTAGCGAATGTTCTTCGTTTCATATGGGGTATTAAGGGTTTTGATTCGATGTAATCAGAGTTATTCGGAAGTGCAATCCCTCTCTAAATGAATCGTAACTACTCAGGTAGCTCCACCGTGGCGCTACCATTGACTGTAAAGTAGTCTACCCCCCGAGTGCA
>JAQBYJ010000007.1 GCA_027622555.1 Verrucomicrobiota bacterium | reverse complement strand
AATCAAATGAATCTAAATTATAACCTAAGCACAACGGGTCTCCATTTTTCGGGGCAATCTCAAACTATGGCGGGATCTGCGAGAAGGGTTCATGGTCATGGGGGATAACACTCTTACTTTTGTGGAGAAATCCACGGCTCTTGGCAAATCATAACTACCTGCCTGATTCTCATTTCTTTGTTCAAAAACATTGTTCCCTACGGTTACTGGATCGCCTCCAGCGAACAGGATATGCTGCGCATAAAAGGAATTCTTTTCGCGCACTTTGGCGTTTTTCGTAGTTCCTTAAAATTACTTCTCCAACAGTGTTTTTGAACGACCTCATTATGGTCGTATATTATTGAAAGAGGAAGTTCAGGGTTTTGTTAACAAATGAATATCTTCACCCTTGGCCTGCAACCCGGGGCCCTACGACTAGCTCAGGATCTTTGACAAGCCCTCGACTTCTGTTTGCTGCCAAAAGTCGTAGCCAATGAAAAAAGTGAGGAATTATTAACTGAGGGTTCATAGAGAGGATGTAAAAACCGAAATCTGTAATCAGTCAGGCAATTTGATTCCTTCCTTAAAGACCTTCCATTGTGGCGGAGACAAAAAAACCTCCAATTTAAATTGGAGGTTAATGGAGGCGCGGGTCGGAATCGAACCGACGCATAGAGCTTTTGCAGAGCTCGGCCTTACCACTTGGCTACCGCGCCTAAACAGAGAGAGGGTAAAACAAACCACTTCTTTTTTGGAAGCAAGTTGTTTTTCTTTTAAAAAAGACGTTGGTATTTCACGGAAGATCTCTTTGATCTAACTCACCATTTTTTAATTATGCCCGCTACATTCTTTACTATAGCCAATCAAAAGGGAGGAGTTGGGAAAACAACCTCCGCAATCAACCTCGCTGCGGCACTCGCTGAACAGCAGGTGCCTACCCTCCTTATTGACCTGGATCCCCAAGCCAATGCTACCAGTGGACTTGGGTTTGAAAAAATAGAAGGACAAAGCCTCTATCAAGCGCTGTTGGGTGATGAAGATGCGGCCTCCAAGATTTTAGAAACATCCACTCCACATTTATGGCTGATCCCTTCGGAGGTAGACATAGCCGCAGTTGAAACTGAACTCGCACAAACCGAGAATTACCTGATACGATTGCGTGAAGCACTGAAGACCATCCGGGAAGACAAACGATTCAATGCAGTCATTCTGGATTGTCCGCCATCCCTCGGAATGCTGTCAATGAATGCCATGGCAGCCGCTGATTATTTACTCATCGCCATGCAAACCGAATACCTGGCCATGGAAGGTCTTGGCCAAATTTTAAATGTGTTTCAGCAAATCAAAGACGCCAGTGTGAATCCAAACCTCGAACTGGGAGGAATCATGATGACCATGTACGATGTGAGGACAAACTTGTCCCGCCAAGTAGTCTCAGACGTGCGCGGGCATTTCGGCCGGGATGTATTCGCAACAATGATTCCTCGATCTATTCGGTTAGGCGAAGCCCCTAGTTTTGGCCAAACTATCTTTCAATACGACCCTTTGAGCCCGGGAGCCACTGCGTATAAAGAACTTTCAATAGAAATAATAAACCGCTTCAAATTGAAGAGTTGATGGTAGTCACTAAATGAGATGGATCTGTCGGAGCTGCAGTCAAAAATGGGTTACCAATTCAGGGATGAGTCTTTACTGATCCAAAGCTTAACTCATCCATCCTACATGGTGAAAGCGGAGGAGAAAGAATCCAGCAATCAACGTTTGGAGTTTCTCGGTGACACAGTTTTGGAACTGGTTATTTCGGAATATCTTTATGAACAATTCCCAAACATTCGCGAAGGAATGCTTACCCAATTCAGGTCAACTTTGGTAAAAAGCTCTATTTTGGTTGAGTTAGCAGATGAGCTAAATATTTCCTCCTACATTCGGGTCAACCGCTCAGACTCAAAAGCTTCTCCCCAAGAGCTGCCTTCCTCAAAAGAAGATGCCCTGGAAGCAATCGTTGGAGCCATATACCTGGATAGCGATTTTCCAACTGTTCGAGCTGTTGTCATTCCCTGGTACGGAGATCTAACCAAACGTTTAAATGAGTTAAACGAAGCTCATAATCCCAAGGGACAACTCCAGGAGCGACTGCAACCGAGCCTTGGTAATGATCAAATCCAATACAAAGTTGTCAATGAGTCAGGCCCCTCCCATGACCGGGTATTCGAAGTTGAGCTCATTGTAGGAGAGAGATCATGCAGCAAAGCATCCGGGAAAAGTAAAAAGGAAGCCGAAGAAGAGGCAGCGAGAAAAGTGCTTCAGGTCTTCGAATCATTCAACTTCCCCAATGCGTGAATCGCTAAAAAAGGCCAGGCAGAATGCATGGCTGCTGCAAGGCGTTGCGGTCCCTGCTTTCGGATACATTAGCCTGCTCGCGGCTAAAAGTTTGAGGTGTAAGCTAAACTTAATTCTACTTTCAGAGAACAATCAACTTGAGCAAGCCGTAGAAGATCTGAATTTCTTTGCTTCCCTACCCAACTCAGACCAAACCGCAGTTCTGCCTTTCCCTGAGGATCAGAAGGGCGGCTCAGGCGGGTTGGAACCTCAATTGGATCGTCTGAGCGCGTTGACTGTTTTGGCGAATAACTCACCCGATACCAGACTAACCATCGTCACCACCCTTCGAGCATTAGCACAATCAACACCGGCCAAACAAGCCCTGCGCGATTCGGAGATCCAATTAAAACCGGGAGTGACTTGCTCTTTCAGTGACTTGATTAAACGCCTCAATAACTTGGGCTACGATCATGAATCGGAGGTAGAAGGTCCGGGACAATTTGCAGTCCGCGGAGGTATCATCGACATTTACCCTGCCAATGCGCTTCTACCCTACCGCTTGGACTTTTTCGGAGATGAATTAGAAGAAATCCGCACTTTCGAACCGAACACCCAACGTTCATCGTTAAAGGTCGAATCTTTGACGATTGCAGCTCCTCCTGGGAAACAACTGGAAGAATCATCGTCAGGATTCCTTGAATACCTCCCCGAATCAGTTCTTTGGGAATTCTGGGATCCCTCAAGGATCGAAGAACTGTCTCCCGGATTTTTCTCAAATCGTTCCGATGAGCTTACCCTGGCGAAGCTCTTAAAACAAAGAGAAAGTAAAAGAGATAAGTGGATCGGGTTTTCCGAGTTGGATGACGGAGGCATATTTTTTAATGAGGAAGTAAAGCACGACAGTGTGGATTCAGAAACCCTCGAACACTACCGACCCTTGGCCGCCAGCGAAGCCATGCGCATGGACAGATTTTATCAGGAGCAGGAAGAGCGGCTGCGTTTTTTTGATCGCATTCAATCCTGGCAAAAAGAGGGTTATAAGATCGTGTTGTCCGTCCAAACACAGGGCGAAAAAGACAGACTGGAAGAATTCCTTAAGGAACACCCTGCGTTCAAAGCGTTTGCTTCCGACATAACAATTGGAACACTGGCTCAAGGCTTTCGGCTGAAGATTTCGAACACCATCAAAGAAGTTCTGGGACGCAAAGAAAAAGATCATGGAATTGTTCTGGTATCTGATTCGGAGATATTCGCACGTTACCGAAGGCGAATGCCAACAGGACAAAACCGGCTCCAATCGAACAAACAGCAAGTCGATCAATTATTAGACTTCTCAGAGTTGGTCGAGGGTGACTTCCTCGTTCACATCCTGAACGGAATCTGTATCTACCACGGTTTGACCAAACTCGGCCCTCAATCCGGATTCATGGAAGTAATCTCCTTGGAGTTCGAGGACGGCATCATTCTTCATCTTCCTCTTAATGAATCGCACCTGATTTCCCGGTATGTTGGTTTAAAGAAATTTCGCCCGGCTCTGGGCAAGGTAGGATCGAACCGATGGGAAAAAACACGGAGGCAAGCTGAGGAAGCTACCTTGGATCTCGCCGCTCGATTGTTAAAAAACCAGGCCGAACGCGATTCCGAAAAGGGTCACGCTTTCCCGACTGATTCCAATTGGCAAAGGGAATTTGAAGCAGCGTTTCCCTACAAAGAAACCAAAGACCAGTTACTGGCCATCGAGGCCTCCAAAAAAGACATGGAAAAAACTCAGCCCATGGATCGGCTGATTTGTGGAGATGTGGGTTTCGGGAAAACTGAAGTAGCTATCCGGGCCGCCTTCAAAGCAGTGCTAGACGGTAAACAGGTAGCGATTCTAGGACCTACGACCGTTCTGACCCAACAACATTTCCAAACCTTTCGCGAAAGAATGGCATCATTTCCCGTGACCGTCGAAATGCTAAACCGGTTTCGCACCAAGGCGGAACAAACCAAGATTCTCCAGGATCTCGCCGCGGGTAATATCGACATCATAATTGGCACCCATCGATTGATTTCCAAAGACGTCGGATTTAAGGACCTGGGGTTACTGGTTATCGATGAAGAACATCGCTTCGGAGTAAAGCACAAGGAGAAGCTGAAAGAACTGCGACTGAATGTGGACGTCTTGTCCCTGAGTGCCACTCCTATCCCGAGAACCCTTCATCTGGCTCTGATGGGAGCGAGGGATTTAAGCGTGATTGAAACGGCACCCATCAATCGGAGGCCGATTCAAACGATCATTCAACAGTATGATCCCAAAACCGTCTGTGAAGCGATACGCAAAGAAAAAGCAAGGGGAGGCCAAGTATTTTATTTACACAATCGAGTTCAAACCATCGATTTCGTGGCAGCCCGACTTGAAGAACTTATGCCCGAGGTGAGCTTTGTTGTTGCACACGGGCAAATGTCAGAAGGTGTGTTGGAACGAGTCATGAATCGTTTTGTAGAAGGAAAATACGACGTCCTAATCTCAACGACCATCATTGAGTCTGGTCTCGATATTCCTAACGCCAATACCATCATCATAGAAGCAGCCGACCGGTTTGGGCTCTCTCAATTGTATCAGATTCGCGGCCGTGTAGGACGTTTCAATCGCCAAGCCTACGCCTATCTACTCTTGCATAGACATGCCAGAGTCCTGGACATGGCTCGCAAACGACTGGCCGCCTTAAAACAATATAACCAGTTGGGGGCTGGCTTCCGCATTGCCATGCGCGACCTTGAGTTACGTGGCGCCGGAAACCTGTTGGGTGCTGAGCAGAGTGGTCACATCGCCGGCGTCGGCTTTGATTTATACTGCCAACTGTTAAAGCAAAGTATTTCACGTTTAAAGGGCGACCCTTCGGCTCTTCGGATAAGAGCAACCGTTCGGCTGGATTTTGTCTATACCGGCGAAAAACCAACAGCTGTGAAATCAGTGGCCAGGGATAGCTACCAGGCTATAAAGAACGAAGAAATTGAAGCTACCCAAGGTCGGGTTCTTGAAGCGTCCATACCTCCATCGTACCTGGATGAAGCACGATTGCGCATCGAAGTCTATCGAGAATTGGCCATGGCGGATAGTATCGCTGAACTCAAGGAGGTAGAACTCTCCTTAGTGGATCGTTATGGAAAATTCCCAGCTGCTGTAAAAGCATTGATCCAGATTTCCAAGATCCGTGCTTTGGCTGAGGAAAAAGGAATTGATAGCGTAGAGTCTGAAGGAAATAGATTAAAGTGTCGTTTGGCGGGACAAAAAAAAGACAATTTCATAATGATCGGGACAAGATTTCCCCGACTGGAGGCAAGAAATCCGTTTAAAAAACTTCAGGAGATACTTCAGTTTATTAACCGCCAATAATCGTTAATCGAAGACCGAAGATCAGGTGAACATTCGTTTAAATCCGGAGTCGAAGTCTTTTGGGTTGAGGGCAAGGATTCTTGACGAACCGAAATGGAAGCTCTACAACCCTGATTAATTTCAAAAAGATATTTCAAATAGTCGCATGAACAAATCAGTAATTCTAGCCGGATTCTTAGCCACAATCATTGGAGGCAGCCTCTGTGCACAAAAATCAGAATACGATTCGCTACCAACGGAGAACGGTATAGCTGCCATCGTAGAATCGACTATTATTACACACGAAGAACTTCGCAAAGATCTCGCACCACTTGTACCTAACCTACAACGAAAGGCCCGGAATAACGAAGAATTTCAGGAAATGCTCAATGAACTCCAGCATTCCGTATTGATGAACCTCATCGACCGGGTGCTCATTATGAAGGAGTTTAACGAGAAGTTTGTTGCCAAAGGCTACCAAATGCCGCGTTCGTTTGTTGAAAACCGATTCGACGATACGCTGATTAATGAGTTTAACAACGATCGTGGAAAGTTCCTCGAATACTTGAAAAGCCAGGGTTTAAGCATGAGAGAATACCGCACCAAGCTTCAAGAAGAGGTAATTGTGCAAATCATGCTCAGCCAACAAAGGAAATCTCGCTCCATCCTAAGCCCGGCTAAAATTGAAAATTTCTACAACGAGCAACGGAACCGTTTCTACCAGGAAGAACGTGTGCACCTTAAGTTGATTCGCTTGGCACCCTATGCCTCAGAAAACCTGGATCTACTGATGCAGACTGCTAACAAAATCATCGAAGAATTGGAAAACGGATCAGAATTCGAAGAACTCGCAAAAAAATATAGCCAGGATACACGTAAAGACCGCGGAGGCGATTGGGGTTGGATAAACCGCTCAGATATTCGCGATGAACTGAGTGGAGTAGCGTTTTCCCTGGAAAAAGGAGCACATAGCCAACCTGTTCAGGTTAAAAACGATCTATTTATTTTAAAAATTGAGGATCGTAAATCCGCCGGTGTCCAACCTTTGGCCGAGGTTCGCGACCAAATCGAAGGCATACTTGTTGGAGAGATGTCGCGAGTTGAGCATGACAAATGGCTCGAAAGCCTAAGAAAAAGAGCGTTTATCAAGTTCTACCTCTAAAAATAAACCAGGCATTTTTAAAAAAAGCAGTCTTTCAAGGCTGCTTTTTTGCGTACTCGTTAAAGCAAACTTCTATCTTTACGAAAATCACAACAAATCCCATAACATAGGGATGTCTGAAGTCGGTTATGTCTGAGATAAAAATATCACGGTTAAAATCCCTGGCTGTTCAAGAAAGACCTCAAGAACGGCTGGAAAAACACGGTCCTACCAAACTAAAAGATTCAGAGTTGCTGGCCATGCTCCTACGAAGTGGTACGGCAAAACTGGATGTGCTGAGCCTTTCAGAGGAATTGTTGAGCAAAGCAGGTTCCCTTCCGCAGCTCATTAACTGGAGCAAAAATGATTTCGTAAAAATGGAGGGCATTGGAACCATTAAAGCCCTACAACTCGTTTCGGTTATGGAGCTGGCCAGAAGAGTAATTCGTGGGAAACTGGGTGAGTCACCCTTGCTGGACAGCCCGGAAGCAGTATTTGACTTTGCGATACCCATAACACGAGGTCTCGAAATCGAAAAATTTTGGACCTTGTGTTTGAACAGGAAAAACAAGCTTATCCGGGAAGTTGAAATTACTATCGGAACTGCGAGCAGCAGTCTGGTTCATCCAAGAGAAGTTTTTAAAGAAGCCGTTCGCCTGGGAGCATCAGCAATTATCGTGTTCCACAATCATCCAAGTGGAGATCCAGCTCCCAGTGCAGCTGATATTCAGGTAACTCGAAAACTGAGGGAGGCCGCCGAAGTCCTGGATATTGATTTACTTGACCACGTGATAATAGGCCTCCCGGATCAGGATCCGCGCAAGCTCGGTTTCTATAGTTTCAAGGAATCGGGAATTCTTTGAGAGGTGGCACAGGCCGTGCAATTTTACTGCCCGAAAATCCAGGGAACAAATTGTTCAAAAAATGGCTTGGCAAAGACAAGGTCACTAACCAATTTACCCCTCTTTACCAAACTGGTGGGATACCCAAGTGGCCAACGGGGGCAGACTGTAAATCTGCTGGGGCAACCCTTCGGTGGTTCGAATCCGCCTCCCACCACCATTAAAAGGTTCGGTAAATGGACGCCACAAGTACCTGCCACTCCAAACCGAAGTGAAATCAATGCAGGATCGGAAACCTGATAGCATTTGGTTCGATGAAATCTTTGCTTGGACCAACAAGCGAATCCTGCCTAGCTTAGGCTAAGAGTAATTTTGCCTACTTACCATGCATACGATTCTCGACTACGGACAATCAGGACTGAAATTGGAGCTCACAGGTTTAGAAGCTACAATTCTATCTCCAAAATTCCTGCAAGGCTTGGCAGATGAAGGAGCTGCCTTTAAAGAAGCCATAAACGATCCAATCGGCTGTCCTCCTCTGAAAGAAATTATTCGGTCCAATGAAACAGTTGCTATTGTAATACCTGATATAACGCGTGCCCTGCCCAACGAACGCTTGTTGACCTGGCTATTCAAAGAGCTCGCTCACCTACCGGCAGAAAACTACACCATCATTTCTGGAACAGGAACCCATAGAGAAAATACGGAAGAAGAATGGGAATACATGGTCGGTAAGTCGATTTATAGAAATTATAGATGTATTAACCATAACGGTTTCGATTTCGAATGCCTGACGAATGTAGGGAAATCCAGGTTCGGGTACGATGTGTATTTCAATAGCGAGTATTTGAAGGCGGACAGAAGAATCCTGATGGGGTTTATTGAACCCCATTTCATGGCAGGCTTTTCAGGTGGTTTCAAAGCAGCATTGCCAGGAGTTACTGGCGTAGATACCATTATGAAATACCACAGTGCTGAAAACATTGGGCATCCAGGAAGCACATGGGGGAATTTGGATAACAATCCAACTCAGGAGAATGTCCAAGCGGGAGGTTCACTTATAAAAGTGGATTTCCTCATCAACGTTACTCTAAACAACAAGCGAGAAATAACTGGATATTTTCTTGGCGACCCCTTCGAAGCACACAAGGCCGGCTGTGAGTTTTGTAAGGAGACAGCGATGATTCCATGCGACGAGGCCTTCGATATAGTAGTTACATCCAACAGCGGCTACCCACTGGATCAAAACCTTTATCAGGCAGTTAAAGGAATGTCGGCAGCGGCCCAGATCCTGAAGGAAGGCGGGCTGATAATTTCAGCAGCGCGATGTAATGACGGCTTTCCAGACCACGGCAATTTCAAGCGTTTCCTGTTCGAACATGACTCTCCCCAGGCCATGCTGGATAAAATTTATTCTCCCGGATTTGAGCTACTCGACCAATGGCAAGTTCAGCTGCTTGCAATCATCCTTTTAAAAGGGCGTGTAGGTCTGTTCAGTATACTTCCAGACGAGATGGTGACCAAGGCACACATGATTCCTGTGTCGGATATCAGGACCACTATTGATGAGGAAATTGTCCGACTTGGAAGAAATGCAAAAATAGCAATTCTTCCAGAAGGCCCACTAACGATACCTTACTTAGCTTGACGCAATCAAAGGTCTGGAATCACCTCCGGGTATACCTGCCCGGTTGAACTGATTTTAAAAACATAAATCAATCCCGGTCTTAGTTCAGTGTAAACGACACTTCCGAATACGGCCGAAATGCCATATTCAATGAGATGATTTTTATTGTGAGCCAGATCCCATATTTCGGACCAAAAAAGCTCCCGATGCGGTAAAGGTAAGCGAGACAACAATCCACGATAACGGTCAGGCTCACGTCCATGAACTTCTATCGGAAATCCTTCGTTAGGCGAAATGTATTCTCCATAGATTCGGCGCCACATATAAAGCGATCTACCTTTACCTGATTGAATAAAGTCATTGCTGAACTTTACGACTAACGCATCGAAATGCACGACGTCGCCTTCCAAAGTAAATTCACTTTCGAATACTATTTTGAGTGGATCGTTTCTGGCCGTTTCAACAAACTTAAGTGTCGTATAAAAACGGCCTTCTTTTTCTACCTGGGAAACTACTTTGGCATAGCCTATTTGCTCCTCGATGGTCAGGTTTTCGATCGCCCGTTTAAGCTCTTTATTTTCTGTAAGAAGAGCCTCAATTGTCAGACCCGTTTTGAGAAACGCAAATCCAAGAAGACCGCCAATGGCGATTCCCGAGAGCGATACCCCACCCCAAAAGAATTTACCTGTTAATGAGAGCATTCAGTTTTGAACAATTCTTAAGTGAATAGTTTCCACCAAAGCAGGCCAATCACAAACTAATGTAAAATAGTTCGAACCCGTAAGCTGACGATGATCGCCACTTTGTAAGTCTAACGACGACAATAACTATTCAGGATAATAATAGATTTCCAAGAGGCTGTAACCAGATGAGTTATTGGCGCCACCAACAATTGCCGTGTATGGGCCCGGTTCCAGCGTGGCAACTATTGCTGCCTCCTTGCTATTGCTCGGAGCAATTCCAGTTGCAAAGATTTCGGCGATTCTAGGACTCTGCTCCCAGTTATCATTAATTTCCATGCGTTCCTGACCTGAAAAGAGCTCTATTACAGGATCAGCTAACCGGTTTTCAATGGATGAATGCAGACTTGGACCGGAAGCTTTAATGTAAACCCGGGTCGGAGTATCACCTCTAACAACAAATCCACCAATCATCCGTTTATCTCCTTCTTGAACGAAACTCCTGGTGGAGATATTTACCATCCGAATGTTTTTGGAGAAATCGACCTCGTAAATTTCAATTAATCCAAACCCAGCGGTGAAATCAACTCCGCTAAGAATTGCAGAATAGGAACCGGGTTGCAGCTTTATAACAATGGCTGCTTCTCTGTCTGCCTTCGGAGGTAGTCCAAGGTCTACGATTGTCTTTTCGTTAATATCACGCCAATCGTCATTATACGCGATCGGTCGATTTAGATCAGCTCCACTAACGAGAGTAATTTCAGGGTCCTCCAAAATCGGAGCATTAACTGAAGAGGCAATACTTGGCCCAATTCCCCGAATATAAACAGTCTTGGGACCATCACCTTGAATAACAAAACTTCCAATCATGACATTGTCACCTGTCTCAACCAGGCCACGCGTCGAGATATTTATTAATCGCCCGGGAACCGGAATGATAACTCCAGATTCAATAGGACTTACAGAGCCACCTGAGTTGTAGGCCGAAACTCTATAAGAATAATTAACTCCAGCTACAACATCGTCATCAACAAAAAGATTCACATCCGCTATTACATCCCCAATCTCAGCCCAAACTTCAGCAGAAACTTCTTTCCTATAGATCCGAAATCCCGCTTCGTTATCAGAATTGTCAGTCCAGTTGATTGAAATCGATGTATCACTCAGGACAGTAAGCCGTAACCCTGTAGGGGCTCTTGGAGCTGGAATATTTGGAGTGGTGATATTTACAAGGATACTAGGCAAGGAATCTGACCCATTTTTCACTGCAAAAACCCGATAAGAATAGGTCCGATCGGGAACTACAGAATCATCTAGGTATTGGGTAGTATTGGGGCCAAGTATTCCGATAACTGCGTAGTTACCATCGGCTGGCTTTCGCTCTAGTCGGTATCCAGTTTCAACCAATGATGTGTCATCCCATTCAAGGTTAACTTTGTAAGAATTGATCGCTTCACCTGCTAATAATCGTGGAGAAGCAAATGGAACCGTGACTTTGATTTCATTACTATTTTCGGAATAACCAGAGGAGTTGTAAGCGCTTATTCGGTACGAATATTCCTTAAACTCCACAACGGTAGAATCATTGAAGAAATTTGCGTTCTCAGAAACCGTTGCCAATTCTTCATAGATCCCTGTTCCCGTTTTTCGTTGAACACGAAAACCAGTTTCGATTCCTGAAGCATCTTCCCAACTCAAGCTGACTTTTCTGTAATTTTGAGCTACAATCGCAAGATTCAAGGGAACTTCCGGCACAGGAACGGAAGGCGTAGTTGCTGAAGCTTCGTTGCTCGTATCAGATACTTGGGCACCAGCTATAAAAGCGGTCATCCGATAGATATAGCCAGTATCAGGACTCAGATTCACATCCGTAAATGAGGTCGAATTTGCTGGTGAGTTACCGATGAAAGTAAAATCGCCACTTTCTCCAATTTTTCGTTCAAAGCGAAAACCTGACTCATTGTCAGAATTATCCACCCAGGTAAGATGGATTTGATTATAAGCAATTGCATTTGCAGTCAACCCTGTCGGTGTCTCAAGGGTGATGGTATCGGGTGTGGTTGTCGCAGAATCTTCGTTGCTCGGGGTTGATTCTCCTCCTTCAAAAAGACCCAACACACGATAGGTATAAGTAACATTTACCAGAGTGGTTTCATCCACAAAAGTGGAAGCTCCAGGACCAGTTGTGGTTAATACTTCATAGGCTCCTCCATCAGACTTTCTTTCAATCTGATAACCCGTTTCAACTAATGAATTATCACTCCAGGTAAGGTCGATACGGGCCTCATCTGTAGCGCTAGCGGTCAAGTTCGAGGGAGCGATAAAAGGAAAAAGGATCGCGGCCTCGTTACTGGGTGCGGAATCTCCGCCATCGTTAAAGGCGATCACACGATAGGCAAAGGTTTCCAGTTCGCCAACCTGCAGATCCTGAACACTGGTGGAATTGGCAGGCAATTGAATAAGCTCCACCCAGGATCCGCTACCAACCATTCTCTCAACATAAAATCCATTTTCGATCAGCGAATTATCTGTCCAGCTGAGTGCTATGAAGGAGGAGTCGACCAAATTAACAACCAGGTCGCTGGCCGCTCCCGGTTCTGGAATGTTGGGTGTGGTTGTGCTGAATTCGTTTGAAGGATTTGATCTATTGATCCCACTTACTCCAATAATCCTATACGTGTAAGTGGACAACGGTGTAACGGTGGTGTCTGAGAAGGCCGTAACATCAGCGTTTAATTGGATCAATAGTTCGAAGTTTCCGTCACCTGCCTTACGTTCTATTTCATAGCCGGTTTCGACGGCCGAATTGTCGTTCCAGCTTAGATTGATCTGAGAACTTGAAATCGCCAAAGCCAAAAGATTGTTGGGCTGACGAAACTCGATCTGCGTTGATACCTCATTACTCGGAATCGATTCGCCAGCGTCATTAAAACTAACAACACGATAGGAATATTCACTAAGTTCATCTACTTCAAAATCACCGTATTGGGTTGTGTTATGAGCAAGCTCATTCAGCGTTTCAAATGCACCATCGCCGATTGCTCGTTGTATGCGGAATCCAATCTCGTCACTACTGGTGTCCTTCCAACTAAGAATGACATTATCCAAACCTTGACTATCGATAACCAGCTTGGATGGTGCTTGGGATGGAACCAAAGCCGGAGTGGTTACAGAAGCTTCATTGGAATACTCAGAAAATTCTTCAAAGCTAATAGCAAGAATCCGGTATGTATAGGTAGTCTGAGAACTTACGGTTACGTCAGAAAAACTACCAATATTGCCCCCGACGTTGACTAGAGTGATGTAGGGACCTTCACTCACCTTCCGTTCGATTCTGAAGCCCGTTTTAATCATCGAATTACTCTCCCATGCAATTTCCACCTGGGAGTTAGAAATGCCTGTGCAGTTAAATTGCTGGGAGCAATGAAAGGCAGGACAATATTAACTCGATTGCTAAAACTGGATGCTCCGTTTGTATTAAATGAAACAACACGATATCTGTAATCTCCAAGCTCGTTAACTTCTGTGTCATCGAAAGTTGTAGTGCCAGCTGGCAATTCGGCGATTTGCTCATATTCGCCTCCAGATGATTTTCTTTGAATTCGAAATCCAAGCTCATCGTTAGAATTATCATCCCACGCCAGGGAAACTTGAACCAGGTTTGAATCAGTTAAACGAAGATTCGACGGAGCAACAGGGATGGGAGAGTTTGGAGTAGTAATTGAGACTTCATTACTGGGAGCAGATAATCCATTTACATTTTCAGCAAAAATTCGGTAGGTATAGGTTGTATCTGGAGTAAGCCCGGTATCCGAATAGTTTTCAAGATTTCCATCGATATCAATCAGTTTTGAAAAAGCCCCACCTCCGATTTTTCTCTCAATCCGAAAGCTTGTCTCGTTATTAGAATTATCGGTCCAGGAAAGATCCACTTGGGTCAAAGAAAAAGCCGACGCCACCAATTCAGAAGGTGGGTTTGGAATTGGAGCACCTGAAGTCGTTGCCGTAGCCTCATTGCTTAAGTTAGAGCTAACGATTGAATTAAATGCCAAAACCCGATAAGAATAATTCGTTTCTATCGAAAGCCCCGAATCAGAATAGCTGCTTGTGTTAGCTGGCAAAACGACGAGCTCACTCCATTTTCCTGTACCTTGGCGCCTTTCAACTCGAAAGTTGGTTTCATTATCAGAATTATCGACCCAGGAAATATCAATTTGACTTTCAGAAATTGCACCCGCGATGAGATTGCTTGGGGCAGTTAAGGTTTCGGGATTCTCAATTCCTAAATATACAATTTCATCAATTACTTCAACGCCTCGAGTAAAGGTGTCCGAACCTCCGAAATAAAAGTATAGGTTACTTGCACTTAACAAGTCACTATTTGTGAGACTCGAAACGGCAGCTGTAACAACATCTTCAGTAATCCTGTTCAAGCCATCTAAAGATAAACGATGCATGGCTACCGCAAGATCGAATAAATCAGACTCCTGTTCCAAGGAGATTTCGATTTCATACCAACCCGGAGTAAGGTTTTCGAAGCCAGAATCGACTGTCACTGATCTTGTGCCATTATTTCCATTAAACAAAACTATTTTCGACTCATTGGATCCCGTAAGACGCTGGGAGAGATCAACGCCAAAATAGTCGTCGGACGGATTATTTGTTTCGGTCCCAACAAAATTGACATTCGTTGTGATACCAAAAAAGAGAGGGACTCCGCCACTACCAGTTGAGTTGGTCGAATATTTAAAGCGAAGAGACACACTCGCTGTATTCGCTAAACTCCCAAGCGGATTATTTTTAGCATACGAGATGGTTTCGGAACCACTCGATGATCGTTGTAGGGCACGACTTCCACCAACACCAACCGAAGCAATTTCTTCATATCGATTTTCGCCTGTCCCGGAATTTCTAGTGAATTGATTATCAAAATCTCCAGAGTTATTAAACGAAAGAGTTGCCGCCCCGAGGGGAGCTGCAACCAATACGGAAAGTGTCAATAATCTAAGAAAATTGAAACAAGTCATTTTGTATATTCGGTAAGTCATTGGAGTCATATCCAACCGGAACTTTATCTATTTGATCCGGGTTGGTTTACAAAAAATTGAGCTCCAGTTATCAGTCACACCATTATTAGAAGTAATTTGAATGCGATCTGGATGACCCCTTTTAACAATCTTTTACTCCTAACCCTGCAAAACCCTTATTCTGGCACCGAAGCTCCTGCCATTCAAAATATTTCCTTCAAACCTTTTTAACATTTGCCTTTAAAAAGGAGCTATCGAGGGCATCTCATCAAAGCCCAAGTCGCTCTTTATGAGCTCGGCAAAAACATGGACCTTAAGACCTAATAATTATTATTTCATCCTTCCGCCTGACGAGGTCCAACTTCATCCTGTTCAATATGCAACTGCCCATTTATCAAATAGACGCATTTACCGATCAAATCTTCGGAGGCAATCCTGCGGCGGTTTGCCCGCTAGAATCTTGGTTGCCAGATACACTCATGCAATCGATCGCCTCGGAAAACAACCTGGCCGAGACAGCTTTTTTTGTAAAAGAAAACGATACCTACCGCATTCGTTGGTTTACTCCTGCTACTGAAGTCAACCTCTGTGGCCATGCGACGCTCGCAAGTGCTTATGTGTTATTCGAGTGCCTGGATATTTCAGCTAACTCTATCCATTTCACTTCCCTGAGTGGCTCCTTATATGTGACCAAGGATACAGAAGGCACCTTAACGATGGACTTTCCAAAAGCTAAAATGGAACGTTGCGCTACACCACAGGCACTTTGGGAAAGCCTCGGCGCACATCCAATCGAATGCTTCAAAGGTGAAGACTACATGGCCATACTGGATAGCGAAGAAACATTGGTTAACATTCAGCCCGATCTTCGCCAAATGGCTACGCTCCCAGTAAGAGGTGTTGTGGTTACCTCAAGAGGAGAAGACTGCGACTTTGTTTCGCGCTTCTTTGCACCTCAGTCAGGCATTGATGAAGATCCGGTAACCGGTTCAGCCCACTGCGCGACTGCTCCCTACTGGGCCAACCAATTAAAGAAAAACACGCTTACTGCCATTCAACGCTCCAAGCGAGAAGGCCACATACTCTGCCAAGTCTCGGATAACCGGGTACGCCTGACTGGAAAGGCAAGGCTTTATCTAACAGGTCATATAGAAGTGTAGCAAAATGTATTAGGAATCTGGCTCTTCTTTCATTCTGAAAATGAGAAAAAACATTTGCTTTGGAGTATAGCCACGGTCAGCATTTCGATCTTTCTCGTCATTACTAATTAAATACCATTCAACCCAAATAATATCATGAGTGATAACACACGCTCCGCTCTGGCAGAAGCCATCGGAACTTTATTCTTCGTATTCATAGGAGGTGGCTCGATCATCATCCATCAGATTACTGGCTCCGGCTTGATTAGCATTGCGGTGGCCCACGGTCTTGCCCTGTCAATCGCTGTCTCCGCCACGATGAATGTATCAGGTGGGCACATCAACCCCGCGGTAACCATCGGATTCCTCGTAGCAGGAAAAATTGAGGCAGCCAAAGCAATAACCTACATTGTTGCTCAATTGGTTGGTGCTACCATTGCAGGCTTCTTACTTTTAGCTTTCTTCCCTTCAGAAGCTGCCCAAGCAGTACACCTCGGAACTCCCGCACTAGGGCAAGGAACAAGCGTAGGCATGGGGCTCGGAATAGAAATCCTAACCACTTTCTTCCTTATGTGGGGTATCATTGGAACGGCTGCAGGAAATAAAGCTCCCGGGGGATTGGGAGGATTCGGCGTTGGCCTGACTCTTGGTCTCGTAATTCTAGCAACCGGACCGCTCACAGGAGCCGCACTAAATCCAGCGCGTCACTTCGGAACTGCAATTGCAGCAGGGTATTTCGACAATATCTGGATTTACTGGGTAGGTCCTATCCTAGGTGGAATAATCGGCATCAATCTTTTGCTGAAAATTCTAAGCCCGGACGAAAAGAGTTAATAATTGTTACTATCCATTTTTTAAAGGTGCCTGAACCGTAACACGGTTCAGGCACTTTCTTATTGCAGACATACGAAGCGAACCAAATCGTCTCTGCCGACCACTTATGAAACCACACGTTCTCATTCTTTGCACGGGCAACTCATGTAGAAGTCACATGGGAGAAGGTATTTTGAGAGCTGCCGCTGCCGATCTGTTTGAGGTCCACAGCGCTGGTTCAAATCCTGCAGGTTATGTTCATCTACATGCGATAGCCGTCATGAAAGAAATCGGAATCGATATTTCTGGCCATACCTCGAAACCGTTGGAACCATTTCTAAAACAGAAAATCGATACAGTCATCACCGTATGTGGAAATGCGAACGAAGCTTGCCCAGTATTTCCGGGAAACCTCCACCGCTACCATTGGGGCTTTGAAGATCCAGCTCATGCGGAGGGAACTGAGGAAGAAATAATTGAAAAGTTTCGCTCGATTCGTGACCAGATAAAGCTGGTTTTTGAAGCCTTTGTAGACGGTTACCGTCAAGCTTTGTGATAATATCTCACGCCCCTGTGGCAGGTAACCTTCCTCTCAGTTTGATCAGTGTGCTTGCGTTTTTCAGAATCTTGTTTCTTTTATCGCCCTCATTATGCCAAACGAAGACCCAGTCTGGAATCAACTCCGGCAAGAAGCAAAAAAAACAGCAGCCAGCGAAAAGCTGCTATCCAGTTTTCTGGAGGAAGTTATCTTAAGCCAGGCATCGCTCGATCGGGCGATCAGCTTCCTCCTGGCTCAGAAACTGGGTTGCCAGAATCTTCCAGTCATCACCTTGTTTGACCTGTTTACCCACATTTCTAAGGAAGATAAAGTATTTCGCGATGCGATTCGCACTGACCTAAGGGCGATTTCCGACCGGGATCCGGCGTCCAATGGCGTGTTGGCACCCTTCCTATATTTTAAAGGTTTCCATTCGCTGACGGCCTATCGATTCGCCCATCACCTTTGGACCTCCAATCGCACATGCCTGGCGCTCTTCCTCCAAAGTCTCATCTCAGAGAAGTTTGGTGTAGACATTCATCCGGCGGCGAAAATCGGGAAAGGCATCCTTATTGATCATGCCACCTGTTTAGTCATTGGTGAAACAGCGGTAGTCGGAAACAATGTGTCGATTTTACACGACGTCACCCTTGGTGGGACAGGTAAAGAAAAGGGAGATCGTCATCCAAAAGTCTCAGCCGGCGTCCTTATTGGCGCGGGGGCTAAAATTCTAGGTAATGTAAGGATAGGCATTGGAGCAAAAATCGGTGCAGGCAGCGTCGTACTTACAGACGTTCCCAATCATTGCTCAGCAGCGGGCGTTCCAGCCAAGATCGTTGGTAAATGCCAATTCGACCAACCGGCCCTGAGTATGGACCACCAGTTGGAGCACGACCCTGCGATTTAAAGAGGAAATTTTGGCTTATTGTTAGACGAGGTTGACCGGGTTGACATCGAAGACGTCAATCACGTCCTCCGACATCGGAAATTTCTCTCTGAGTTGGAGTAAAGCAGGCATCGTTTTGGAAACATTTTTGGTAAAATACCAAACTTGGTAGCGATAGTAGTCCTTTATCTTTTCAATGGGTGCAGGGACAGGACCTCGGATCTCCAACCAGTTCAAATCGGATTTTTCCAGATGTTTCACCCACTGCTCAGCATAAAAAGCCACCTTCTCGGGATTCATCCCGCGAAACATGTGGTGGATCAAATTCCGGTAAGGAGGATACTGGTGTTCTTTCCGGGTTTGGAGTTCTTCTTCAAGAAAGCCATCAAAGTCTTCACGACGGGCGTATTGGATAGGCCCCGCACTTGGTGTAAACGACTGGACGAGAACTTCACCCGACAAGTCTCCGCGCCCTGCCCGACCTGCTACCTGTACCAGAAGCTGAAAGGTTCGTTCGTGTGCCCGAAAATCAGGTACGTGCATCGATATATCCGCGTCAATTAATCCGACAAGAGTTACATTGGGGAAATCCAGACCTTTCGCGATCATCTGAGTGCCCACGAGTATATCGATACGCCCCCGTCGAAAATCTCCGAGTATTTTGCGAAAGAGATTTTTCTTCTGCATGGAATCAGCATCGATCCGAACAACAACGGCGTGCGGCAATACTTGTTTAATCACTTCCTCTACTTTCTGAGTGCCTGTTCCCTGCCACTTGATCTTGGATGAGCGGCACTCTGGACAACGATGGTGCGCCTGCTCCTCAGCTGCACAAAGATGACAGACCAATTTCCCTGCTTTTCGGTGGAAGGTCATGGGGATCGAACAATGCTTACACATTCCTACCCAGCCGCACTCCGGGCAAATCATACTCCTCGAGTAACCACGCCTGTTGATAAACAGGATCGACTGTTCTTTTTTCTCAAGCCGATCCCGCAGGTCATTGACCAACCGCCGAGACAGTGTAACCGCCCCCTTTTGGCTAATAAATTCCTGTCGCATGTCGACCACATGAACAGTGGGCATAAGCCGATTATCTACCCGTTTAAACAATCTATCCGAAATATATTTCTTAGTAGAAACATTGTAGAGAGATTCCAGTGATGGCGTCGCCGAACCAAGAACACATACCGCATTAGCTAACTTCGATCGATAAACCGCTACGTCTCTCGCATGGTAACGGGGCGTTTCTTCCTGTTTATAGGCAGGTTCATGTTCTTCATCAACGATGATCAACCCCACATTAGCGAGGGGGGCGAATAAGGCAGACCGAGCACCAACAACGACCTTCGCCTCGCCTGCGGCAAGACTCGTCCAGGCATCCAACCGCTCACCGCTACTGAGGTGACTATGCCAAACCACCGTTTTAAAATCGAAGCGGTCAAAACGTCCCCGAAGACGACTGACAGTTTGCGGTGTAAGCGCTACTTCGGGAACCAGAAAGATAACGGTTTTACCGGCCTTAATCACAGAAGCGATTGCCCTCAGATAAATCTCAGTTTTCCCCGACCCGGTTACACCGTGCAGCAAGTGCACTTGAAATTTTTTCGCCTGGATACTCTTTTCGATGGAGGCAACACAGCGGGTTTGCTCCTCTGTAAGATCAAATACTTGATCTTCAACTTCTTCCTCTTCTGAAAGCTCGTCATCATAGGCCGTACGTTCAATCACTTCTGAGACTTCCTTCACTAATCCTTTTTCGATCAAGCCATCGATCACGGAAGCCGATGTCCTCAACCGCTTCACAACGAGGCTCTTTTTCAGTGGTTTAATTTGATCTCTCAAAAACTGATACGCCACCGCTTGTTTCCGAGCACGCTTGTTGAGCTTGTCAAATTCGTCAGCCGAAAACGGACCATTGATAACGATCTGTTTCTCCAGCTTTTGGCCCATACCCTTGCGAACAGCTGCTGGGATGAAAGTTTCAAGGATCGATTCGTAACCTGCCCCATAATAGTCATGCATCCAATGCATCAACTTGGTGGAATCGGAGGTAAGGGCCGGATACTTCATCACCTGCTGGGTAATTTGCTTCAGTTTCTCCGGCGGAAATTGTCCCGTTTTGGGAAACTCCAAAACCACGCCAAGCTCATGCCGATTTCGAATAGGAATGCGTACCAAACACCCCAACTTAAGAGTGTTTTCGATGGTGGGAGGCACCCGATAATCAAGGAGCTTTTCAAATCCGCTAATCGGCAGCACCCGGGCTATTTTCACCGCCATACCGCTAGCCTTTCCTTGAATATTGTGATCAGATCAAACATTGACGAAGACCACTTTGCTACCTTCAATTCAATAGTCTAGGGAATTTCCTACTCACCCCAATGGCTACCAGCGATATCAGTTCAAGCAGAGAAAACTTTAGGTCACATTTGGCTGAGCGAAGGCTTAGGGTGACCAATCAGCGCTTGGCCATTTTCGATGCAGCCTTCTGTTCGGAGGACCATTTTACGGCAGAAGACCTGCTCGACCGTTCCCGTAAAATCGACCACACCGTTAGCCGGGCGACCGTTTACCGCACATTGCCGATACTTACCGAATGTGGGCTGGTGCGCGAGGTAGATATCGGGAAAGACTATAAATTTTACTACACACCACGAGCTGAAGAACCTACTCAAGCCCAAGTCATCTGCACGGACTGTGAAAAAATCTTCGAAACCGATGCCCCATTCCTCGAATGGTACGGCCAATCAGTCGCCCAGAAGCTCGGACTCTCCGTAAGAACACAACGTCTACAAGTCTCGGCCAACTGCGAACGCCTCAAGGAAAACGGTATTTGCGAGAACCAGACCTGAGCGATTTCCATGAGTGACAGAAACCATTTTGAGATCTCTTTTTTCGAGAGTATTCTTAAAAAAGAGCCCAAGTTTGAGGAAGTAATAGAGCTACTCGGCGGCCTCTACACAAATGCTGGTCGCATTGAGGATGGACTTAAAATGGACCGGAAACTGGTACGCCTGCGTCCGAATAACCCGGTGGTTCACTACAATTTGGCGTGCAGCCTGGCACTAAAACGGCGGTTCAAAGAATCACTTGATGCCTTAAATCACGCCGTAGGTCTCGGTTATCGGGATCTTCAGTGGATGATGGAAGATCCAGACCTGGAGAATCTACGCAATCATCCCGCTTTTCATCGACTTCTCAAAAAGATCAAGGCCTCTTTTTAAGTTTTTGGACGACTTTCACGAAACCGGTATTGCAGACTCAGCGCTTTTGCATAACCTGTTTTATTTCCCATTTAATCGAAAACTACGCTATGCCAAACGTGCTTGATTACGAACCTCTGATTATCTCATCCAAAGATTTTCAAGAAGAACCGCTGACAGCCATTCAGAAAGAAATTCTTGAGCTCAAGAAAGAAAGGAACGCGGTCATCCTGGCTCACAATTACCAGGTAGATTCCATTCAAAGAATTGCCGACTACGTGGGAGATTCTTTAGGACTTTCCTACCGAGCCGCTGAAGCCGATGCAGACGTAATTCTTTTTTGTGGAGTACATTTCATGGCGGAGACTGCCAAAATCGTGAACCCGGGAAAGACCGTCATTCTCCCTGATCTTGAAGCCGGTTGTTCGCTTTCCGATTCTTGCCCAGCCGAGAAACTTGCGACTTATAAGGCAGCGAATCCCGATACCTACGTGGTAGCGTATATCAATTGCTCTGCCGCTGTTAAGGCGTTGAGTGATGTGATTTGTACGAGTGGGAATGCCGCCAAAATTGTAAACCAGGTTCCTCCGGATAAGGATATTCTTTTTGTTCCCGATCAAAACCTTGGACAGTGGGTTTCCAAACAAACAGGTCGCAAGCTCAAGCTGTGGCCAGGCAGTTGTTACGCACACGTTCTCTTTACTGTTCAATCCCTGGAGAAATTAAAGGGCCAGTTTCCAGGCGCTCCTATCGTTGCTCACCCGGAGTGTGTAGAAACGGTCAGAGATATCGCAGACGAAGTTTGTAGCACCGAAAAAATGCTCAGCTTCTGCAAAGAACACCCATCGGAAGATATTATTGTGGTGACAGAAACGGGAATGCTCAACCGACTCCGGAGGGAAATCCCTGGAAAACGGTTTATTGCCGGACCTACCGATACCTGTGCCTGTAACGACTGTCGCTTCATGAAAATGAATACCGTCGAAAAAGTACGGGATGCGCTTAAGACACTTTCACCCACTATTGAGATGGACGAAGCCATTCGCGAAAAAGCCTTTGTCCCAATCAAACGAATGCTCGATTGGAGCCGGTAGGAAGCAATAGGAATGAAACTCCAAGCATCGGGGTATCTGAAATACAAGAACAAGCTCTTTTCTCTTTTGCTCGCAAGAATCCAGCAGACATCGTTGGTATTCGATTCGCGACCAAGGTCACTCCTAAAGATACTTTCGCGTGTCAAAATGTAGGAGCCAGCTTGCTGGCGATCTCCGCGATTTCAAACTTTCCCTTCAGTCACCGACCCCGACGCAAGCATCGGGGAATACCAAGTTTAAGTTTAAATGGCAGGAGGGGCTCTACGCCTCGATCTTTGTGATCGTCATCCAAAAACTCGGACCTACTGTATCCGGATTCAATGACCGACGAGGAATCTATCGCTAAACAGACTTTTTTTGGGATAGATTTCGCGGCAGTGCTCAAGGAGTTCTCGAGACTGGTTCCTTGGGGCTGACTCTGGTAATTGCCATTCAGGTATTTGACGCGCCTAACGAAGTGAAGAGTCTGATCGCCGCCGCAAACCCAATGGGTCTCTTATTGACGCCGCTGACCCTGGGATTTTTTGCCTGGTTACATCGACCGGCCAATATTGTCGCCAGCAATTTGCTCTTTGTTGCAGGACTACTCATGGCTGCAGCAGCATTTGCACAGAACCTAAATGCCTATTTGATTCTGTTGATTCTCTCAGCCATTTTCGGGGTCCAAGCTCTTCCTATGATGGCCCATATGTACGCGGAGAATTATCCGCCCAATAAACGAGGGAGTTATTTTTCCATCAGCTTCATGTTCCTGGGGACGGCAACCCTAGTCTCCAGTTTGGTATTTGGTAAGCTCCTGGATATGGACGCTTCAAACTACACTCTGATACTCGGAACTCTGGGGCTGGCCGGTATCGCCATGGGAATTTCTGTCAGGCGGATTCCTTCCTCAGCGATCCACAAAGACTCCACTCAAAACCCGCTTAAAAACCTAGCCTATGCTTTTACCGATTGGAAATTCGGAATCATGCTGCTCAGTTATACCTTTGTAGGTTTGGGCAACCTTATGATTATTCCCTTGAGAATCGAATACCTGCTCAAGCCGGAGTACGGCATTGCTGCCAGTGTAACCATGGTCAGCTGGTTAATACTTGGGTTGCCTGCGATCATCCGATTTGTCTCCGCAAAATTCTGGGGAAGGTTATTCGACAGTGTCGATTTCATGATCCTTCGAATGGCCATCAACGCGATTCAGATGGTCTCCATAGTAATCTTCTTTTCGACCAAAAACATGTGGCTCCTTGGATTCTCCACTGCCCTCAATGGATTTGCGATGGGAGGCGGAACTTTGTCTTGGAATCTGTGGGTCACAAAATTTGCAACCAAAGAAAGAACAGCTGGATAATATTATTCTTCTCGGTCATCTAGACCATTTTAACCTTATTCTGTCGCTGAAAATGGTAGGTCTGTACAGGCCCTGTTCGCCGTTTCCACGACGGCTCGCTCGGCGATCGAGCCCTACCTAAATCAGAGTAGTTGCGACTATATAAAATTAAATTTCCCTCAATCCCTACTACCTAAACCCAAACAGAAGTTGTAGGGATGTTTGCAAACCGGGACCGATGATGGGTTTACCATTTTTAAAGCGAAGCATTTCCCGGCATGCGTCGACCGAAACCAGGGATTTATCGTAATCGACCAGTTCAAGTTTTCCTTCAGAAATTTGACCGCTTTTGGAAACCAATGGTGTCCATTTCTTGGGTGCTCCATAGTAGGTAAATTCCACTCTCCAGCCAGCGAGGGTTTCCTCTGAAATTTTTCCTTCAACCAAAGCCGGATAACGACGAACAAAATCAGGTACGGTGTTCGTAGATACCATAACTGTGAAAGCGGTTTTTTCCCGCTCAAGAACCCGACGGATTTGGTCGACCTGATTCCATTGGGTTTCTTCAAAGAAGTTGGCCGGATCAATTCCTACCAGATTCATGCCGTTAAAAATCCCGTGGTCGTTTTTGGTTTCGAATTTTTTCCACGAATACCAATTTTGAAAGTTGTCGGAAAGGCGCAGGCAAATCTCGAAGTGTAAATGGGCACGATTTTTTGGAATCGTATACGACGCCGACCGCCCCATCACTGCGATACGCTGACCTCCTTCGACCAAAGCTCCGCGCGCTATCCCTTTATCGATCGAAGCGAGGTGAGCGTACAGTGAGAAGAAACTCATTTCAGAATCGAAATGCTCGATAATAATGTACCGCCCATAACTCGATTTACTACGATTGACATTCGTGTAAATAACTACGCCGGGCAGGACAGATCGAACAATATCGGTAGGCTCTCCACTTTTGTCTCGGGTCAACGATCGCAAATCAATTCCTTCATGAAACTGATCGCCGTTTGTGCGGACACAGCCAAAATTCCCGGATTGAATCTCTTTAGATTCGGTTGGCTGCAACCGGGAAAAGAAGGAGTCCTTCATATCATGAGGTGGATGGTCGGTAGGCCACACGACATTCAGCTTCGCCCACACAGACAGGCTCATTGCAAGGGAGATCAATCCGGTCACTAATAAAGGTTTTATCTGCATCTACCAAATGGGATAAGTTACTGAGCCTAGCTGTTCCAAGACAATTTTGAGTTTCATTCCTCTATTTCGAATGAGCGGTAGCTTAAACATGTTTACCGGAAGCGATAAGCATTTTTGCCGTAAGAGATTTTTTGGCGTTTTTAATTTCGCTCCGCGGCCCTTCATAAATCAATTCACCTCCCTGATTACCTCCACCAGGGCCGAGGTCTACCATCCAATCAGCTAAATTGATAACGTCCAGATTGTGCTCAATAATGATAACCGTATTCCCGTTGTCTCGTAGCTTTAGTAATAAATCCATGAGCAACTGAATATCGATCCAATGTAAGCCGGTAGTGGGTTCATCAAGAATGTAAAGCGAAGCTCCTTGCTCAGTCTTACTAAGCTCAAGAGACAATTTAATCCGCTGAGCTTCACCGCCGGACAAAGTTGTCGCTTGTTGACCCAGTTTGATATAACCCAAACCAACCGCATCGAGAGTTTCCAATTTACGGGAGACTTTTGGGAAATTCTTAAACACCTCGAGCGCTTCGCGTACCGACATGTTCAATATATCCGCAATAGTAAATCCTTTGAATCGCACTTCGAGCGTCTCGCGATTGTATCGTTGTCCACGGCAGCTTGGACACTCGACGTAGGCATCGGCCAGGAACTGCATGTCCAGTTTTATCACACCGGCACCCTGACAACGTTCGCAGCGGCCTCCTTTAACATTGAAACTAAACCGGGCAGGTTTGTACCCACGGATTTTAGACAGCGGGGCCTGGGCGAATGCCTGCCTGAGTAAATCGAACAACTTGATGTAGGTCGCTGGATTTGATCGTGGTGAGCGACCAATGGGTGATTGGTCTACACGAACTGCCTGAATGAAATGCTCCAATCCGGTAATTTTCTTATGCTTACCGGGAATCGTTTTTGCACGGTTCAACTTAAACGCCGCAGCACTTGCGAGTATGTCGTTTACTAAGGTGGATTTTCCCGATCCCGAAACACCCGTCACACAAGAAAGCAACCCCACGGGGAATTTCGCATCGATCGACTTTAAATTGTGTTCGCTCGCCTGATGTATTTGAACAAAACGATCACCCGCTAAGCGAGTTGGACTATTTTTCATCACGGTCAACCTCCCCGATAGATAAGGTCCCGTCCGGGAAGACGTGGAGGCCATACATTCCTCGGGCGTTCCGTAGAAAGTGAGATGACCTCCTTCGATACCCGCACCGGGACCTAGCTCTATAAGAGTATCAGCTTGCTTCATCATTTCTTCATCGTGTTCGACTACCACCACCGCATTTCCACGGTCGCGCAGTTCAATGAGTGTCTGGATCAGCTTTTCATTGTCATACGGATGAAGCCCAATGGATGGCTCATCCAATACGTAAACGACCCCGACCAGGCCCATACCCAGTTGAGTCGCCAGTCGGACCCGCTGCGACTCGCCACCACTCAGGCTCCTGTATTCCCGTTCCAGATTCAAGTACCCAAGTCCCACTTCATCAACGAACTCCAAGCGTTGATTCAGTCCGGTGACAATCTCTTCAAACTGTTTCAACTCGCCCCACCCTTGTAAGTGCTGGTTCACCCAGGCGTGAGCTTCTTCAATAGGCATGGCCATAAACTGATCAAAGCTTGTTTCTTCAATAAAGACATTCCGGGCGACGGGATTGAGGCGGTGTCCATGGCAATCTTCACAGGTTTGACTAATCTGGTAAGCAACCATCCGGGCACGGTAGCCATCGCTACTGGAATCTTTGGCAGTCCTTACCAATTCAGGAATTACTCCCTCAAAAGGTACGGGTTGAGGTTTCGAATTGCCCCGTTTAAGTTTAAATAAATAGGTCTCTTCACCAGAACCCCATAGGATCAATTTTCGCACCTCCTCACTCAAATCCTCCCAAGCTGTTAAGGGATCAAAGGGTACTTGTTCGGCCAACTGTTTTAGAAGCGCATTGCGGCGAATAATCATTTGCTTTGATCCGATACGCCATGCCTTCAACGCACCTTTCTTAACTGATTTCTTTACATCGGGTACCAATAGTTCGGGTACAAACTGTAAGGTCTTCCCAAGACCATCGCAGGTCGTACAAGCACCTTCCATATGATTGTGAGAAAACAATCGCGGCGTGAGAGGTTCATAGACTTCACCGCATACCGAACAGGCAAGGTTCTGACTGAGCGCGACTTCTTGCCACGGTTCATCTTTGTCGCTCTGAAACAAAAGAATAACCCGATCCTCTCCTTCACGAAAAGCGAGCTCCAGAGAGTCGGCGATCCGGCTTCGCTGGTCCTCATTTACGACGACTCGGTCAATCACAAGATCCAATCGAATCTGAGAAACGCCTTTGGGGAAAAGATTCAAATCATCAATCGATTTAACCTCACCATTGATGCGAACTCGGGTAAACCCACGCTGCTTAAGTTTCGGAATCTCTTCCCGAATAAGTGAGAGTTTTTGATCGAGGTAAGGAGACACGATCATCAACCGGGTACCTTCAGGTTCCTCAAAAATTCGCTTCAGACAATCCTCCAATGTGCGGCGCACAATAAGACCTCCGTCTTTTGGACAATGAGCCTCACCCAGAACAGACCAAAGCAAGCGCGCATAATCGGCGATTTCGGTTACTGAGGCAACCGTTGCGCGAGGATTGTTGCCGGATCCCGATCGCTGCTCGATCGCAATGACCGGAGACAGCCCTCGGATATATTCCACTTCCGGCCGCTTGATTTGCTCCAGAAGCTGCCTGGCTTTCACCGATAAACTATCCACATATTTTCGGTAACCCTCGGCATACAGAGTATCGAATGCCAAGGAAGATTTCCCGGATCCACTTACCCCGGTTATCACGACCAATTGTCCACGCGGAATCGTCACATCAATGCGCTGTAGATTGTGCTCAGCAGCGCCTTTGATGAAAATAGACGGTGGAAGATGGGTGGACTTGCTCATAGTCTGGATCAAAAAGCTCCTGAAGCTTCAGTGTGAAGGAGTAAGAAAATGCACACTCCAATCACTTCGACAAGGCCCAAGGTCCACGGAATCCATCGTCATCACACTCGAAGGATAAAAATCGGAAAACTAACAGTTTTGGACACGGAATCACTTGATATTTCTCAGAACTGAAATAGGGTTTAATCGTAAGCAAATTAAGAAAACTAAACTTCTATTCTGATGAACAAATTACCGATTCTATACATAAAGCCAGGTTGTCCATGGTGTAATCAAGCGCAGGCCTTTTTTGGTCAACACGGCGTTGCAGTCGATGTAAAAGATGTGCGCTCGAACAAAGGGGCGATGCAGCAAATGATTGAAAGCAGTGCGCAAGCGCTCACTCCGACATTTGAATACAATGACTTTGTGGTCGCGGATTTTTCGACAGATGAGTTTTTGGATGCACTTGAACAAAGGCCTGATATAAAATCTCAACTGGGGCTGGGAGAAGAGGACGACTTTTAACCCTTGTCGATCCGCAGGCATTCACCTAATAAGGGCTTAAATTGAGCCTTTATGAGTGACCCATCTTCGCCTACTCCACTTCTCACTTCTTACCAAAAAAAGATAGTAGCCACAGCCATTACCGGCTTGGCCCTCGCTTTGATTCTATTCCTCGTCCTGGGCATATTCACAACGGTTGGAAGATTCCTTTCCACTTTTTCATCAGTAATTTGGCCCGTCGCAGTTGCGACCATCCTGACCCTGCTGCTTAAGCCCCTGGTTCAGACTTTTCAAAGATGGTTAAAACTCAATCGGGTTTTCGCCATCGTGCTTCTATACAGTTTGATCGTCCTGGTTCTTCTCGGTCTTGCCCTGCTGGTTGTTCCCCGATTGGTAATACAGGCAATCAGTCTCTTTGAATCGATTCCAGAAGTTTACCAAAGGCTGATTTCGCACCTGAACGAAACTGCGCCGGGTTGGCAGGCCGTTGTTGAGTCGCATATCAGCACGGAGAACCTGAACCAATTTAGCGAACAACTGGTTGCAATAGGAAAGAAACTCTTAAATGCCTCGGGTGGAGCCATCAAAGTATTCGGCCAAGGCGTCGCCGGTATTCTGGGCTGGGGCATCGCACTGGCCATCATCCCGGTTTATCTTTTCTTTTTCCTCCAGTTCGAAGAAGACGCAGTTCCTCGCCTGCGCGACTTTCTGCCCTTCCTGAATAAAGAACATCAGGACGATGTGCTTTTCCTGGTTCGGGAGTTTGTCGGCATGATTGTCGCTTTTTTCCGCGGCCAAATCCTGATTGCTCTGATCATGGGCCTTCTGATGGGGATCGGGTTTACCCTCGCTGGTCTAAAATCCGGTTTCCTTATCGGCCTTTCGATCGGCCTGCTTAACTTGATACCCTACCTCGGTTCAATGCTTGGCGTAGCCATTGCTCTGCCACTCGCCTACTTCCAGCCCGATGGAGGATTTATAGTACTACTTTGGGTGGTGGCCGTGATGATTGCCGTGCAGCTCATAGAAGGTTGGATCCTTACTCCCAAAATCATGGGTAACCAAACAGGCCTGCACCCGGTCGTGATCATCTTCTCCGTATTTTTCTGGGGCATCGCACTGAATGGACTCCTGGGAATGATTTTGGCGATCCCACTTTCAGCTTTCATTGTAACTTTCTGGCGACTCGCCCGTGCCAAATACATTCCGCTGCTCCTCAATAGCAGTGACGAAGAATCGACGGGGTAGATTTCTGGCAATTTTGAGAATTTTCTTAAGTTCTCTGGTCCGCTCTCTCAATTGCCACGGGTTTTGTAAGCAATTAAAAGCCAAGAGCATAAACTTTGATATTGCTGCAATTACCTTGTTCATTTCACAGTTACGGAAGTTATGCACCCCCTGTTATTCCCTACAAACCCTCTACCCTGTTACACACCTGAGTTGTGCATAATAACGTTATACAAAATGAAGCGTGGAGTAATAGCACAGCCGGGAGTCATTAGTCGGCATCAAGGCAGTTTCACACTGGAACGCAGCATATCTAAGGAGGAAATTGGATATTTACTACTATATTGGGACCAAGTCGTAATCCCGGGAAACAATTTGGTTTATATAGGAATTCCAGGAGAAAATGATCCTTCTGTATCGGATGTTTTGAAACGTCCCCTTATAAATTTCTCTGGAAGTTATTCTGGAGATATGGTGACTGATGCAGTTCTAGCGTGCCAATCGATTGTAGCACAAAATCTATTTAAAGATGTAGATACAGATTGGAGTATTCATCAATACGGAGACGAATTTATCTTACCTCCAGATTCGTCATCAAAAAGAGACTACTTGAAAGCTTCAATTTGCTCCGCCCTTCCAGCGCCTCATGAAGATGTCTCTTACAATGAGATTCTGGAGTTTAAAGAAAAGAGAATGGATGAATTGGGTAGATTGCACAATCTAGTGGACGAGCTCTACATAGATGTCCTCAAAAGTCCGGACGAAGATTTAGCAGCTAAAAAAGTGTTTCTGAATTAGCAGAATCGATTGCAGACCTTGATCGTGTCTCGACTGAAACTTTCAAGAAGCTAAGAAAATACGATTTAAGTATTGGTTTGAATATTAGCGGCAAGGACATGCTTTCCGGAGCAGCCCAAGGTGCACTTATTGATTTTTTTGCACCAGGTCTGACTTTCCCAATAGCAACAATTGGGGGTATTATTGCACCATTTATCAAGATAGAGGCTAAAGCATCTGATACCTTATCATATGCCAAGGATAAACAAAAACTTGGATATCTGTCTTCAGCTAGAGACTACGGAATCATCGATGGGAACAAAGAGGTATAAAGAAAGGGTATGGAAAAGGGGATGGGGACGGACCTGAATGACACTAAGTTAAGGCCGGTTATTGAACAAATTAGGCTAAAAAAGGTAGGGTCGTCTCTCCGCAGGCGACCGAGGGTTTCGTTTCAATCGCGGACGGCGAGGGAGCACCATTCCTACATGTAAATGCAATTTTTATTCGAAAAATACGATGAACAACCCTATCTATTGAATACGAATGAAATGACCTTGATCGTAGTTATAATTCAAAAATGCCTCTTAACTTAGCGCCATTCAGGTCCGTCCCCTTTTTTCCTTTCTACCAAGAACAATCTTAGAAAATTAGTGGAAATGGGAGAAGAAGTATGCGGAGAGAGCAAAAATATGAAATATGAACATTGACCCTTTTCCTCTTCGTATCGGCATTCTTAACGAATCCAAGAAGTACCTCAATCCCACATAAATGGGCGACCGTGCCCTACCCGATTATTCTCCTCAATGCTTCAACCGGGATCTCCTCAAAGGCCCTAAATTGCCAATGGCCGGAGCTCATGCCTTCGACAAATAATTGCCGTTCATCCTCATTCGGAAATTCAAAACCGATCAAAGCACGGCCTACCCGTTCACCGGTATACTGGTAGTTGAAGTAACAAATATTCGCTGAGCAACTCACCGATTTCAGGAAGTCGTGTAGGGCCCCTTTTCGCTCGGGAAATTCCAGCTCGAAAAAGTACGGATTCGTTATTATTTGAGATCGAAACGGAATAACACGAAATACAACGTCCGGACTAGAGGTGACATTCTCAAAAAGAATAGACGCACTTTTCAGTTGATCGGGCAACTGCTTCAGGGCTTCGCTTCCTCCTTCAACTCCAAGAATAGGCCAGGAACCGGTCTCGTGGGTTTTCCCATATTGAAAGTCCACAATATTGAACTCATCCAAGCCATTTTCAAGCAGGCGCAACAATTCTCCCGGTTCTTCTTTAATATGAAAACGGAAATAACGTTTGGTGGCAGATCCCACGCCTGATGCATTCGAAATATTTCCCAGCTGATGGAAGTCCATGTTCGCACCACAAAGGATGGTAACCACTTTTTTTCCCTGGAGATCATCCTTCAACTTCATGGCTGCGGCTAATCCCATGGCACCTGATGGTTCCGGGATCGCACGAATGGTATTCCACAAAACTTCTATGGCGGCACTTACTTCATCGTTCGTCACCGTCATAAACTGATCTATAACGTCACGGCATATCGGGTACGTATGATCGCCAGCCTTTTTAACCGCGGTGCCATCACAAAACACATCTACATAATCGAGAGCAACGGGCTTCCCAGCTTTCACCGCTGCGGCCATCGAAGCCTGGTGCTCACCTTCAACTCCAATGATTTTGATGGAAGGATAAATTTGTTTGAGCCAGGTGGCAATCGAGGCAGCTAAACCACCGCCGCCAATTTGAAGAAATACCACGTCGAACGGACCTTTTCCCGACATGGCAATCTCGTCGGCAATCGTACCCTGCCCAGCCATTACATGGAGATCATCATATGCATGAATATAGGTAAGCCCCTCTTCAGCACTTACACGTTTAGCTTCACTCGCCGCTTCATCGTAGGAATCTCCAATAAGACGAACTTCCACCTGATCACCCCCGTGTCGCTTGACCGCCAGCTGCTTCATTTTTGGGGTTGAGAGCGGCATGTAGATGCGTGCGTGGGTGCCGATCTTTTTAGCAGACAGAGCCACGCCTTGCGCATGATTTCCCGCTGAAGCAGTTACGACGCCACGTTTAAGTTCATCTTCGCTGAGAAGAGACATCCGATTAAATGCACCCCGCCATTTGTATGCATTGATGGGCGAAAGATCTTCGCGCTTTATGAAACATTCGAAACCCAAATCAATTTCCAACGACTGCAAAGGCGTCGCTGGAGCCAAGGCATAGACTCGTTGGCGTGCCAGAAGAATTTCGCTTATCAGTTGATCGTTCATGCTACAGGGAAGATGGGGACAATCTGTGGATTAGAGTGCCCTAGGCAACCCTCTAGTTTAGGTCCGCCGCTGTAGCCAAAATAATACCGGAGTTATCCCTTTTTCTTTTGTCCATCGTTCATAGCGCACGGTAAAGAATTCATCTCTCGGGAGTATGCGGAACCACTCCTCAATCGCGTTACATTCATCAACTCCTCCGGCATGCCCCCGATAGGACACAATCGAGATTGCGCCTCCTGGAGAAAGCGCACCTAAACAAGCCCGGAGAGCCACCAAGGTTGTTTCACTATGCGTAATGACTGACCTATCAGAACCGGGGAGGTAACCAAGATTGAACATGGCCAGTTGAATTGAATCCCACCCGAGAGACCTGAGCCTGCTGTCAATTAACTCATGACCACCATGATGACAGGTAACGACATTCTGTAATTGAAGTCCGAGTAACCGAGCTTGAGCATTCTTGACAGCCGTTTCCTGCACATCGAAACCAAGGACGTGCCCGGAAATTCCAACAAGCTGGGCAAGGAAAACCGTATCATTTCCATTTCCTAAAGTAGCATCGATGCAGTGATCTCCTTCAGAAACCAAGGATCCCACAAAACGATGCGCTACTTCTACTGGACTGAATGGATTCATAGATACTTTCGAAACCTATCCACATCCGAGTCAGGGTGAAGCGCAGAACCATCCTCCAGATGATCGACCAATTCCTTAGCTAATAGTGGGGCCTGAAGCGATCCCTTCGAACCCAGTCCATTAAAAATAATCAACTCAGGATACCAGGGATGCCGACCGACAACCGGTTTAAAATCGTGCAGCGCCGGGCGCACACCGGCTTCTTGCCCAATCACCTTAAACTCCCAATCGACGAGCTCACCCAACGCATGGAGTGTCTCTTCTTTCCCTTCCAGCGAAACGGATAAATCTGTAGTTTTAAGATCGTAGGTCGCACCCGCTCGAAAACGACCGGGTGAAAGAGGTAAAAGCCATTTCCCACGATTCAAAACGGGCATTCCATCTAGCTTTGGCCCCTCCAATTCCAACAGTTCCCCCTTCGCATGACGGAAGGGCAAATCTTTGAAATAAGGATTCGAATCGTTCTGAAACCCTTGGGTAAATATGACCTTTGATGCTCGATATTCTTTCCATCGAACTCCCTCAGGATCTCGATCAAAATCAAGTGAACTCCAGGTATCCTCCAGCAAGCACCCCGTTTTATTCAACCACGTCCTCGTCTTTAGAATAAATTCATTCTGGGCCACAAAACCCGTTTGTTGAAGTTGATAAGCTGCTTCTTCCACCAGCAATCCAGACAACGAATCTGTTTTTACAGGATACTCTAAATCAATTCCTTCAAAATCGCCCGCGTTATATTTTAGCTCAAAAAAGGTTTTCTCGTCAGCGGTCTTAAGAAACCGAAGCAGCGGTTTTTGATAAAAAAACACGCTCCCCAACTGCGTCTCCCATTTCGGATAATCTTCGAGAAGGAATTTCCAGAATTCCAGAAATCGCCAGGTCAGAACATGCCTTCGCCCGGTTATGGGATTAATCAACCCGGCAGCTACTTTGGAAGCCGAATGGATGTGCCCGTCATCAACCACCAGTACGCGCTTCCCTCGACCGATTAGATTTAGCGCGAGCAAACTGCCGGCAATACCTTGGCCGACGATGAGATAATCATACTTCACTTTAGATACTTCTTTCAATTCAGGTTCAGCATTTCATAACTTCGGTCAGTATCAAAACCGAAAACACAGCTATCTTCTTCTTTCGTTGAATGCAGTAGCTTTCATTGGATGCAGTGACGGCTGGGCTCATTTGGCAGGAGGTATTCTTCAGGCAACTGGGACAAACAGCCAGCTGGGAACCAAGGCCTTAACCGTCAGGCACTATTGATAATAATGGTTTCTGTGAACCTCATTTCAGGAGTAATAATGAGTCTGCTTGATTTTGGGATATTTTCTTTCTTACTTCTCATTTCAACCGTGGCAATTGCTTGCCTGCATTTACACGACCAAAAACGGCAGGGAAAACCTCAAGCCACTCATCGATGTCCCCTTGATGTTGCCTTCGTTTCTGTTTTTCTTTTTCTAACAATATGCTACTCAATTTTCAAAATCTTAGTTCCGATCAAATATACTATACGCTAATTCAAACGATTGTGCCCCGACCCGTAGCCTGGGTGTTGAGTCAAAATGCAAACGGATCGCACAACCTGGCCCCTTTCTCCTTTTTTAACGGCGTTTGCGGAACACCTCCGATTGTATCCATCGCCGCGGGACGCAAAGAGGACGGATCACAAAAAGACACGTGGAAAAACATCGAGGAACGAAGTGATTTTGTAATTCACATTCCTCATAGAGAAATGGCAGAGGCCGTAAGCGGTTCTGCGGCAAGTCTCGACGAAGGAATATCCGAGGTAGATTTTTTAAAGCTGGAAACCGAGCCGGTTGAAGGTTGGCCGCTACCCAGACTTAAGGATCCCCGTATTGCCTTTCTCTGTGAACGATTTGCAATTCACGAAGTGGGCGAAGGTCCAAGAGGCCTGATTCTCGGGAAAGTGTTGGCAGCATACATAAACGACGGAATCGCCACCACGAAAAACAATCGTTTGAAGATCGATGCAAAGGCACTCGATCCGATTGCCCGTCTCGGTGGCAACGATTATTCAACCATCGGTGACATCATAACTGTCGTTCGACCAGACTAGTTTACTACAGCGACCCCAAGTCCTGGTAGGTATTTAAATACATCTTCGTCTTACTTGAAAGTTTTCGACCTCACCACGCTTCTCTGCTTTCTAATCTCCCCCAAGCAATCGCGGGATAAACCCGCTCCTACAGTTTTCTATTCGTATTTTGTAGGAGGGGCTTTACGCCCCGATCCTCAAGGGTCGATTGAGGGTCCGTCCGGCAAGGTCAGTTTCAACAACAATGTCGTTTGGTAATGAGGGTCGTTCTCTTCAAATTCCTTGTTCTGCCTGAACAAAAAGACGCAGCTCGGTATCGTCTGAGTCACCGCTGAGGCTACAGGATCGCTGCCGACCAAAACGCTGAAACCCGACATCTTCCAGGGCACGTGTACAAATTGTATTTCGCTCGAGACAGGTGGTGAAGAGTTGAGATAACCCAAGTTGCTTCATCGCAAATCCGACAACATCCGTAAGGTAGGCGATAGACCGCCCGGATTTCCAACAGTTTGCCTCGACCCAAAAGAGGAGATGCCCTTTGTCGGACACTACTGAATCCCGCTGAATGCTGAACACACCGGAGAGATCATCTTCGATGTAAAGTGCGAGCATATGGTTCCCCTCATTGCGAGCCTGATGCAGGCTTCGTTGAATGAGTGACTGAGCTCCATTTGAAAAGTAGGCATGCGGCATGTTGGACCATTCAGTCATGGTCGGGTCATTTACCACACGCTGCAAATCGTGAGCGTGGCGCCATTCCAACGGTTCCAGTTTTGGTTTTGAGTTTCGGTCATTCATGACGGGTTTTGGATTTAGGACATAAAAAAAACCCGTTCCTTTTCGGGAACGGGTTTCATGAAATTTGTTTTGGTATCTGTTAGTTAACAGTCAGCTTCATGCCCGCTCCGTGCATCCATTTTTTGGACACAATCACAATCGCCACCACCGAAAAAGTGAAGGACGCAGAGAGATGCATGTGAAGATTTTGTATCATTGAAGATACTTAGAAATAATTCCTGTTTTGATATGTCAACCGCAATGTGTGTAAGAAACTTATAAAGCTTCGGCGATACGCTGCATCGCTTTAACCACGTTCTCGTACGAATTAAAAGCCGACAAACGAATGTGTGTTTTACCGCAGGATCCAAATCCGGCACCAGGAGTACAAACAACACCAGCCTTGTTCAAAAACATGTCGAAGGCGCTCCAGGAATCCGTTTTCATATCGATCCAGACGTAGGGCGAATTATCGCCACCGACACAGCCCAGGCCAAGCTCTTGAATTTTCTCGCGAATGTGTTTTGCATTCTTGAGGTAGTAGTCGGTCAACGCACGCGTCTCGGCCTGTCCTTCAGGTGTGAAAACCGCAGCGGCAGCTTTTTGAACCGGATAGGAAGTCCCGTTAAATTTGGTGCTGTGCCGACGAGACCATAAGTTGCGCAAACTAACTGCGTTTCCAGCAGCATCGTAGCCCATCAGCTTTTTGGGCACTACTGTGTAAGCACAGCGGGTTCCGGTAAAACCGGCGGTCTTGGACAAACTCCGAAATTCAATGGCAACTTCATCAGCACCATCAATTTCATAAATCGACTGAGGCAACGATTCGTCGCGTATGAAAGCCACATAAGCAGCGTCATAAAGAATGACCGCCTTGTTTTCCTGCGCGTACTTCACAAACGCTTCCAGTTGTTCCTTGGTGGCCGTGGCACCGGTGGGATTGTTTGGAAAGCACAGGTAGATAACATCGACCGGAGTGCTGGGGAGTGCGGGGAAGTAGCCGTTGTCCGGTGTGCATTCCAGGTAAACAAGCCCTTCATAGCGATCGTTCACATTCTGGCCCGTGCGACCAGCCATGACGTTGGTGTCAACATACACCGGGTAAACCGGATCGGGCACAGCGATACGAACGTCATTTGAAAAAATTTCCTGCACATTTCCGCAATCGCACTTTGCTCCGTCACTGACGAAAATTTCGTCGGCGTCAACCGCAGCTCCGCGGGCCTGAAAATCAACAGCTGCAATTGCTTCGCGAAGAAACGCGTAACCTTGCTCAGGACCATAACCATGGAATGTCTTTCGATCTGCCATTTCGTCCACTCCTTCATGAAAGGCTTTCAAGACGCTGTCCGGCAGTGGCTCTGTTACATCTCCAATTCCCATTTTGATAATTGGACGATCCGGATTGGCTGCCTGGAACTCGGACACACGCTTGGCGATGTCGGCAAATAAATACGAAGCCTTAAGCTTGAGAAAGTTTTCGTTGATCTTGATCATAATTTAAGGGCGAGAAGTTGATAAAGTCGGATTTGAAAGTCAAAAGCTTTACCAGTCGAATTAAGATGCTCAAAACTTATACCGAACCAAATCTCCAAATTAATACTGATTGCAACTTTTGCCCTGATTTCAGTGTCTTGAAGACGGAAACACCTACTTTCATACCATGATCAACGAAATAAAGCACTTTGCAAAGATCCTCGGACTCCTTCTCGCCACTGCGTTTATCATATTCCTGGTTAATCAAATTGCGGGTGTCGTTGGCCTGGCGAACAATCTTAATTCATACTTTGGTCTGGTAGTTCTGGTACTTTCTGTTACCGCCATAGGATTTCTCATTTTTTATCCGCTTTACCTATGGTGGAGCCTTCCTCCGGCCTTGGTTCCGCCTGAAGATAAAACGGGACCAGCTTACGAAAGCTATCTGCAAGATTTTCGGATCCGGCTAAAAAAGAATCCAATTGTCAAAGAAGCGGGTATCGATGTATTTGAAGAAAATGGCCTGGTTTCTGCCAGTAAGGTGCTCGAACAACGGGCACTCACTTTTACCCAAAACTCAGCGGGTGCGGTGTTTCTCAGCACAGCGATTTCGCAAAATGGCCGACTCGATGCCTTCATGGTTTTGATGGCTCAGATGCGTTTGGTTTGGAATATTTCCAATCTCTATAATCAACGTCCCAACCCGAAGGAAATGTTGTGGCTCTATTCCAACGTGGCTGGCTCTACTTTTCTCGCAAGCAAGTTGGAGGATATTGATATCAGCCAGCAAGTTACCCCCATCGTCTCAAAAGTTATGGGCAACATGGCCGGAGGAGCCATTCCGGGATTCGCCACTGCTTCAAATATGCTCACAAACATGATATTTGAGGGAACGGTAAACGCATTCCTGACTCTTCGGGTAGGAGCTATCACCCGACTCTATTGCGATCCAATGAATCGCGAAACCAAATCAGGAGCCCGCAAAATGGCGGTAACGGAAGCGGCCATTCATCTCGGAAGTATCGTTGTCGAAGGCTCACAAAAAGTATCCAGCACTTTCTGGAATGCGTCCAAAGGTGCAGCCGGAGATGCCATCGGCAAGGCGAGCGGTGCCGTCAAAGGAGTCGGTCAATCGGTTAAGAATACGCTGTCTAAAGTGAGTAAGCCATTTCGTTATTGATGTGCTTTAAATCCTAATCTTCGTCTTCGTCTTAATCTTACTCTTCGTCTTAATCTTACTCTCCCTCGTCCTCAATTTTCCAGGCTCATATCGCGAGCAAGCTCGCTCCTACAAATCTCGATCTGCCAGCTGTAGGAGGGGGCTTTATGCCCCGATCCTCGAAGGCCAATTAAATACCCACACCATCCGTATTGGGCGTAACCAGAAGTGCGGGAAGTCAGGAGATTAACTCAATTGATTTCCGGTTTCCCACAGACAAACAGGTAGGGCGGGTGCGTCCCTGTCGCACCGTGCCGTAGCCTTGCGCGAAGGCAGGCACCGCCGCCGAAGGTCCCGGAAATACACGGCACTGCGAGGACGCAGTCGCCCTACCCATCTCGGTTAAAAGGAAAATTGGATTGAGCCGTTTGCTCGACCAAGAGGCCGAATACTCCCCGCAGATAAAATGGCACCCCTCCGTATTTGCATTCGATGATCTCGGAAAACCTAATAAATATTCTGAGCAATCCAGGGATCAAAATACCGACGAAGAGTAAGATTAAGACGAAGAAATAAACAATCGACGAAGATCTCTTTATTATGGTCGCCTCTGAGCTCGAGGTGCATGCGGCGAAGGTGTCAGGACATCATTGGCATCCATCCAGTCTTTCAACTTTGCGAAAAGCTTCTCTTTAATATCCGGTTGCGATTCGGACAAATCGTTTATTTCGGAAATGTCTTCTGCCAGGTTATAGAGCTGAAGTTCTCCCGTCCGATGAGTTAGAATCAGTTTATTAGCTCCCTGTATGAGTACCGCATCGATTTGCCTGCTGAAGTAGATTCCATCGCGCTCACGTTTTACAGTTCCCCTGCCTTCATTCTTCAAAACCGAAAGGAAGGAACCTCCTTCAACTTCGGGTGGGAGTGGATCCGTAATTCCAGCTAACTCTGCGAAGGTAGGAAGTAAGTCGTACCCAATAATCGGCACGGTCGAATAGGTCCCAGCTTCAATGCCTGGCCCAACAGCAAAAAACGGAACACGAATGCCTCCTTCGTAGTAAGACCCCTTCCCTCCTCGCAAGGGTTTGTTGAAGTCGGGGAATTGCCTCGCCGTCCCGCCGTTATCGGATGTGAAAATAATGTAGGTTGTTTCCATCAAACCCATTTCTTCAACTGTATCAATAATTCGGCCCACCGCTTGATCCAGGTCCTCCAGCATGGCCGCATACCAATAGGCTGTATGAACTTTTCCTGGTTCGCGTCCTTTGTGCTTTTCCAAAGTTACTGGTAACGCTTCCGCTGACAGATGAATAAAATAATGAGAAATCTGAAGATAGAAAGGATTCCCCGCTGACGCCTGGTGCCTAATAAATTGAACAGACTCATCCGTGATAGAGATCGAACGTTTCGGATCATCATGCGGCCAGAACTTTGTTTGGTCGGTGGTCAATTGGCGACCTGTCGCGTTGTTAGTTCTTCCATCGGAAGCGTCGTAGCCGCGCTCAGCTGGATGTTCGTACATGTGCCACTTTCCAAAATGAGCGGCTTTGTATTCCGGATGGGCAGCTTTGAGAACCTGGGGTATCGACTCAGATTCAATGAACTCCGGATAGTTCGCCCCTTGATTGGTCGTCTTTTTAAGTTTGGCCGGAGACATACCAAACTGAATGGCATGCCGTGAGGGTGAACAAACGGGATGCGGTGCATACGCCTGTGAAAAGGTCATCCCGGCGTCAGCCAATCGTTGCATATTGGGCGTTTGGTAAAAGTCGGACTTTGTATCCTCCCGGTCGGCAATCATCCTTACCTGGGTGTTATTCCATCCCTGGTCATCCGTCAGTATGAGGATGATATTCGGTGGCGACTTTGCCTGTGAAGCAACGACACAGAAACAAAGACAAAGAACTATTTTTAAAAGCAACGTTTTCATTGGGGAGTGTTTAGCAGGAGATTATTGAAAGCTCGCTCCTCTTCGCAACATTCTTAAGCAGATGCCTGGGGAGTCCCAAAAACCGATGGTTACTCGTTTATCAGCCTTATTCCACTGAGCTTTCCTGAAGCAGGATATTCCGTTTTTCACAATCAAGAATTACCAGGGTGCCGAAAGGGATGGTGATCTTTGGCTTGATGTGGCCGAACGGGACATTCGACAACACCGGTACACCCAGGTCCGCTAGACGATCCTGGAATACTTCTTCCATGGTTTGGAGGCCCTGTTGCTTATCATTTTTGCGCTGCGCATCCGAGTAACGAAAATCTCCGAGCACGATACCAGCGACTTGCTCAAGGAATCCTCCATTCCTGAGCTGAGTTAGGTAACGATCAATCCTGTAAGGCGACTCGCCAACATCCTCCAAAAACAGAATGGAGTTTTTTAGATTGGGAAACCAAGCCGTACCAAGCAGAGAACAAAGCAGGGAAAGATTACCGCCTATCAAACGACCATGACTGGTACCTGGAACGATCGCGGTGGGATGACTCAAATTGAAGGGTTCACAAATCAGATTACCGCTTTTTCTTTCTCCAGTAATGAGCGAAAGGGCATGGTCCCACGACGCTGAATCCGGTATATTCTCAGTTAAGTCCGAAGTTAACACGGGACCCGAAAAACTCCGAAATCCACATTTTTTCCATAAAGCACAATTTAAAGCAGTAATGTCACTAAAACCCATAAATATCTTGGGTCGTTCAATCAAATCCCAGTCAATAAGATCCAATATTCTGGTGGATCCATAGCCGCCCCGAACACAAAGAACTGCGTCAGATGCTTTATCTACAAATGCATCCTCGAAATCCCGCGCACGCGCTTCATCTGATCCCGCAAGGTACCCTTGGTGTCCAAATATAGCATCCGAATATTTCAATTTGTACCCAAGCTTCTCCAAAGCAGAAATCGCCAACTCCAATGAGGCGCGATCATTAGGAGGGCTCGCCGGGGCGATCAGTCGAATTGTATCACCCGGCCGCAATGCAGGAGGTTTTTCCATTTTTTAAAATTAAGCCACTTAATCCGAAATGCACCAACCAAAAAACTTGCCGATCATCAGAGTCTCTCCACAGACTTCTTTACTATGGCAAGAAACTATTGGCTCATGAAGTCAGAACCGGAAACCTTCTCGTTGGATGATCTTAAAAACTGCCCCAAACAGACAGAACACTGGGATGGCATCCGCAATTATCAGGCACGCAATCTCATGCGCGACGACATGAAAAAAGGAGACTCCATACTCTTCTACCATTCCAATGCGGGTGCCGAGACGGGCGTAGTTGGCCTGGCTGAAGTCGCTTCCACAGAAGCCTATCCCGATCCTTCTTGCTGGGACAAAAAATCCAAATACTACGATGAAAAATCATCTCCTGAAAATCCTCGTTGGTTGATGATCGATATCAAATACAAACGGGCACTGAAACGGACGGTTACACTGCAGGAAATGAAAATTGAAAAACCATTGGAGGGAATGCGTGTTGTTCAGCGCGGACAAAGACTCTCCATACAACCGGTCGAAAAAAAGCATTTTGATCATGTATGCCAGATGGGCGGGTTGAAGGTTTAAACGGACCGATAACATGACCGGCTCATTCCGCTTGCTCCTTGTCGTTGGATTTTTACTACAAATCCTGGGGCGTTATTTGGCAGTAAAAGGAACCCAATTGCCAATTGGAATTCAACCACTCCACCTGATGATAGCCGGAATTGTCATGTTCACTTTGGGAAGCCTCCAGTATGCCCGATCCAAAGGCCGCCTTTGGACTTGGGGTCTCTTCGGAGTCGTCCTACCGTTCTTCCTAATTGTAGTGCTGATTCCTCGTCGGTTACCGGCCGAAGAATAAATCGGAAAACTCAAATTCGTTAACGACCCAACTGGTGGTGTTGAAAATAGAAGCAGACAAGAGCAGGAATAATTCTGGGAAAATCATTTTCCTGGTTTTAAGTATCTCATTGTTGCTTACGGCCTGCAGGACTCCACAACTCGAAGTTTTCCATCCAGAAAAACTCTCTGAGATCGATGCCAGTATCGAGAAAGCGATTTCGGACCACAAAACTCCTGGCGGCGTTTTCTGGCTGGAACGCAAGGGCCTGGTTTATTCAAAAGCATACGGCAACAGGTCGTTGGAGCCGAAAGTTATACCAACAAAAATTGATACCATTTATGATGCTGCATCTCTGACCAAAGTAGTCGCCACCACACCTGCGGTCATGCTGTTGATCGAACGCGGACAGATACTGCTTGATGCGCCAGTTCACCGCTACCTGGATGATTTTAAGAATGGTGGAAAAGAGTCGATCACCATTCGCCACCTGATGACCCATACTTCCGGCTTACGTCCTGGAATCGGTCTCACCATGGAGGTCGATGGAGTGAAACAAGACTGGGAAGGTTATGACACAGCCATTGCATTGGCCAAGGCTGAGAAAGTTCAGCACAACCCCGGCAGCGCGTTTATTTATAGCGATATCAATTACATTCTCCTGGGGGAGATCGTCCAACAAGTGAGCGGTCGCAAACTTGAAGACTTCACACGCGAAGAAATATTTCAACCTTTAGGAATGATGGATACGGGTTATCTCCCATCCTCCAAACTGAGGGATCGAATCGCACCGACCAAGTGGGTCGATGGACAGATGCTTCAAGGAATTGCCAATAACCCGATCTGCCGAAGAACGGGTGGAGTTATGGGTCACGCCGGGATGTTCACAACGGCGGCTGATTTGGCCAAATTTGCCAGAATGATGCTCAACAAGGGCGAGCTGAACGGCGTGCGCCTCCTCCAATCTGAATCGGTAGATCTGATGACTTCCGTTCAATCGCCGGCCAACGTCGATGATTGGCGCGGCCTTGGTTGGGACATGGATACGAGTTATTCAAAACAAAGAGGCAACTTGTTTCCTTTGGGCGGTTTCGGTCATACAGGGTTTACCGGGTCTAGCCTATGGATCGACCCCTATTCACAATCCTTTGTCATTTTCATGAGTAATCGAGTCCACCCCGATGGAACGGGTGACGTCCTGGAACTCAGACGTGAATTGGGAACCCTCTCCGCCGAAGCACTGGGCTTCCAATTCGAGGCAACCCCAAGAGGTCTAACCAAGGTTCGAAACGGCATCGACGTTCTTGAGAAACAAAACTTCGCGTCGCTCAATGGATTGAAGCTCGGTCTGATAACCAATCACACCGGACGGAATCGAAGAGGCGTTTCCACCATAGACCTTTTGTTTGAAAGCGACCAGGTCGAGCTCGTAGCTCTTTTCAGTCCGGAGCACGGGATCCGTGGAAAGCTGGATGAAAAAGTCGGTGATAGCCTGGACGAAAAAACAGGTTTAACCATTCGGAGCCTCTATGGAGACACGCGAACACCGACTCCAGAAGCCCTAAAAGATCTCGATGCCCTGGCCTTCGACATCCAGGACATCGGATGCCGGTTCTACACCTACATTTCCACCATGGGACTTGCCATGGAGGCGGCCGCCGAAAACCACAAACAATTCTTCGTCCTCGATCGAGTGAACCCCATTAATGGAACAACGGTTGAGGGACCCTTACGCCGAGGAGAATTCGATTTTATCGCCTACCACGATATTCCCATTCGTCACGGAATGACTGTCGGCGAATTGGCACAAATGATAAAAGTCGAAAAAAACCTGGACCTTGAACTAACCGTCATTCCTGTCCAGGACTGGCGACGTGACATGCTCTTCGATGAAACCGGTCTTCCCTGGATTAACCCCTCGCCCAATATGCGAAGTCTAACTCAAGCTATCCTGTACCCGGGAATTGGATTACTGGAAACTACCAAGCTTTCGGTCGGACGCGGAACCGATACACCTTTCGAAATTATTGGGGCACCCTATATCGACCACCTTGAGCTGGCCGAGGAACTGAACCGACAAAGCATTTCAGGTGTTCGATTTGTTCCGATTCAATTCACTCCTACCGCCAGCAAGCTCGCAGACCAAGCTTGCCGCGGCGTGAACATCATTCTGACAGATCGTGAAAACTGTCCCATTGTCGACGTAGGGATAGCAATCGCCCACACGTTGAACCGTCTCTATGCACCCGATTTCGATATCGAACCATTCAACCGACTTTTGAAACACCCATCCGTTATTGAGCAGATTCAAGGTGGGCAGTCCTGGCGATCAATAGTCCTTCAGTGGAAAGATGAAACAGAGCAATTCAAAGAACGCAGAAAACCGTTTCTCCTCTACAAGTGAACCAAAACGAAACGGATAGTTGGAAACGTGGTAACAACCATCCGATTCTTTTTACGGAGTAGTATTCTTCGAAACAAATGTAGGACCGACTTTAGTCGGGAATCCGGGATTCACGAATCGCGGTTAAAACCACTCCTACACTTTGTGCTCAAGACCGGAAAGACCTACAGTATTTTACCCCGTACAAAGAAACAAAGGATAGAGCAAAGTCAGAGAACTTCATTGCATCCGGCAACTGAGTTGGGTCAAGGTAGCTACATTGGAACAGTCAAAAAAACCAACTATCCCAAAACAATTTTTATGACCGGTGCTGAATCTCTCATTCGAACACTCCTGGACGGAGGTGTTGATACTTGCTTTATGAATCCAGGTACTTCGGAGATTCATTTCGTTTCGGCGCTCGATACCCACCCTGAAATGAAATCGATACTTTGCCTGTTCGAAGGGGTAGTCACAGGCTGTGCGGACGGTTATGCACGCATGGCAGGAAAGCCTGCGGCCTCACTGCTGCACCTCGGACCTGGTCTGGGAAATGGGATCGCCAATCTCCACAATGCCAAAAAAGCGTTTATGCCGATGGTCAACATCGTCGGCCAACATGCCATGCGCCACCTTGATTACGACGCACCCCTTTCGTGCGATATCGAAGGGCTCGCCCGTCCAGTATCGGGTTGGGTGAAAACAACCACTGACTCAAAATTAGTGGCTCAAGACGGAGCCGCCGCCATAGCAGCGTCCCAGTCACCTCCGGGGCAAGTCGCCACGCTTATTTTACCGGCCGACACGGCATGGAATGAGGCCCATGGTCCTGCAAAACCGAAACCGATTCAGAAGCCAAACAACATTCCAGGCGGTCGAATTTCCGAAATTGCTACTATTATCAGAACCAAAAATAACGTAGTATTGCTGGTAGGAGACCACGTATTGCGAAGCGAAAAGCTACAAAGAATTACCAGTAGCATTTCAAAAAAGTTCGGCGCGCGATTCATGGCGAAATGGTTTGGCGCAAGAATAGAGCGTGGTGCGGGTCGACCTATCATTGAACGCCTGGCCTACTTTGTGGATCAGTCTCTTGAAATTCTCAAAGATACGGAACACTTGGTTCTCATAGGGACGGTCGAACCGGTTGGATTTTTTGCCTACCCCAACAAACCTAGCCTCTTGGCTCCACCCGCTTCTGAAAAACATGTGTTTGCAAATATTGACGACGATGTGGAGGCGGGCCTCCTAGCACTCGCCGCCGAACTCGAGGTCTCCGATGATCCAGGAGAACTGGCAATGCTTGAACGCCATGCCCTTCCGAGCGGCAAACTGGATCCCGACAAAATCTGGAAATCGCTCACAGCTCTTATGCCGGAAAACTCCATCATTTCGGACGAAGGTATAACTGCTAGCCGTATCGCCGGACCATTAACCCAAAACGCACCGGCCCACGACTGGTTGCACGTAACCGGTGGGGCAATCGGACAAGGGCTTCCAGTCGCCACGGGTGCAGCGGTTGCCTGTCCCGATCGACAAGTGTTCGCCATGGAGGCCGACGGATCCGGGATGTATACCCTTCAGGCATTGTGGACACAGGCAAGGGAGTCGCTGAATGTGGTAACGGTTATTTTTGCCAATCGTACCTACAAGATTTTGCAGGCTGAAATGAAAAGTCTTTGTGACAAGGAAGACGGACCTCAGTCCTCCGCGATGATGGAATTAAACAATCCCAATCTTGATTGGGTACAGCTCTCACAAGGCATGGGAGTTCCCGCGGTGAGCGTCGATACAGCAGAGGCATTTAACGAAGCGCTGAAACGCGGAATTGCAGAGCCGGGACCCTTTCTTATCGAAGCAGTAGTCTGAAACTCGAGTCGCTTTTCAAAAGTATAATGAAAATCAAACCATTGATCTACCTCGATTCCAGTTTAACTAAAGCCTTGGTGTTTTCGAATGGCGACAGTTTCGAAGCAAATGCCCTGTTTGATCTAACTCTGGATTTATTGTCGCCTGAAGAACATTGCGGTTTTCTAGGTTCTTATTAAGGAATAAAAAATGGCCCCAGGATGACAAATAGAAATAAACCTCCAGCAGCGAAATGAAGTTTCCGATACATTCTTCCTTTTTCTGTAAACAAATCCGGGTACCGCCAAAGAGCATACATTGCTGAGTTATTCCAATTCCACCACTTATCCCAAAATACCTGGTCATCATCTTTTGCTTCGGACAAAGCCAGCATGGCAAAGAGTGGGATGGCACAAAAAGTGGCCAATCCGATTAAAAGGAAGAAGGGGGTCATTTTCTTTCAACGAATCCTAAGGTAGCTTAGGACGCGGGACGCAACCTCTCGGTTAGGACGCGGGACGCAACCTCTCGGAATTGAACTCACCGCCAGTTCGGCTTGGGGTTAATCTTCATAGGTGAACGTTGCCTCATCTGCGGCAAAATGAATAAATGAGTTTGCATAAGACCAATAGAATCTTGCTCTGAATTTTGCCTTTTTCTTTTCTTCAGGATAGTCAGGTAGTGGATCACATAAATCAATAACACCTGGATAGCTATCTGTAGTGTTTTTGTCCGGTGCATCGACCACAAAATACTCAAGCCCGCCTAACTCCAGGACTCCCGCACAAAAGGAATCCTTCTCTTCCTTTTCTTTTGACTCTGGATCACTGACACAAATCTCAAGCTTGAATCGTGCGATTCGATTGAGATTATCGACTTCGTAACTATTCAAAACCGCGTTGTGAAAACCGTTCGGGAGCGTATTTTCTAGTTCTTGGATGGTCATGGAACTTTTTCTGAGAAGACTAAATCCATGAATCGGATCGAGCTGAGCTTACAGATATTTCGTCGGGTGCTTTGTTAAAGTTCATAGTTCTAAAGTCTAGGATGACCTCGTGCAGCGTGCCAGACTCTCACTATTTCAATAATGCTTTCAGATTCCTTTACTCGGTAAATAATCCGATACGGCTTAAAAATTACTTCTCTAATCTGGCGGAAGGAGACCAGGTTACTTTGAAGTCCATTCTCTGATTTCTTTTTCTATTTCTTCGACAGGAATTCCCTGACCAGAGTCGAGTTCCTTAAGGCCTTTCTCGACAGCTGAGAGAAATTCTATTCTCTCTTTAACTTCTTCCCACTCAACATCGTCAGGGAGCTCCTGAATCGTCTTAAGCGCATGTTGTTTTACTGTCATGTCGGAAAATCTAGTTATTTTGTCAGAAATGTCGATCTTTGGAATCATTCTCTCCCCCCAACGACAATTGGAGCTGCCGCTTCAGCACTTTCCCAGGATGCCGCCTCGTTGGAATGAAATTGATTTAGATCACATTTTATCGAGGGCAACTTTTTCTTTTACTTGATGGAAAGCCATGAGGCCGAACGCAAACCGGATTTTGCTTCCTGATTCTCTTCATTTTTTGAGTCATCTGCTGCGCTAAAGGACACGAAGGTCTTTGGGCAACTAAAGTTTATTCAACCACAGATTACGCAGATGGGCACAGATAATGTAATAGTTTCTTAACCACCAAATTGACACGAATTAGAAGGTCGGGACCGATCGCCGAGAGGTCCGATATTCTGAAAGGTTTGTTCGTTCATTTTATAAAATTTTGAACAGGAGCTAACCGAGATAACGGAGGAAAAAATTCCCATACAACTCTGTTTCCTCGGTTGCCTCCTGTTCAAAACAGTGAATATCTGCGTCCTTTGTTTGCCACCCCGGGGCCCTTCGACTTGCTCAGGATCTTTGACAAGTTCTCGACCTCGTCGACTGTCGCTATGCGTCAGCGGAGCATCACGGCAAACAAATGCTTCCTACTACGCCTTGCAGGCTTCGAAGGACACGGTCGGGCTTCGAGACCAGATGAATCGCAAGAATCAGCGACGAAGGAAGCTTCGAGGAATGGTCCCGGTTGCGATTCAACGGGAAGTGGATTTCTTATTGTTCATCTTGAGATCCGTGAGACTACCAATCCAAATGGAAGAGAGAAGGAACCCATTGGCAAAGGCTACAATTCGTAAATGAGCAACCCTTCGTAACCGCCTGGGATTAGCAAACAATGAGGATGCGGGACGACTCGTGCAGGATTCGCTGATGTAACAAACTGATCTATCAAGCGGGGATGTTCGAAGTCTTTTATATCCAAAAGCCAGACTTCCCCTCCAGCCCGATGACTGACGTATAGTCTGTCTCCGTCAACCGTCGGTTTTCCTATCAAAGAAGTTCCTGGAACTTTTATCACATCAATCGATTGAAGTTTACGGGGTTCCAGTTGATCGATCAGACGATATCCTCCATTTGCGAGGACGAGAATCTTATCTCCGACAACAGCTACGCCGTTGGCTGTTTGAATTCTGCCCAATGTAGTCTCCGACACATAAGCAGCACCGCTATTCTTTCTTAAATCATACCAACGGATACGGTCATTTGGCTTATGGTAATTTCCACTCTTATGCCAATAGACACCAGCATAACGATTCGAGAAAAGCCCATCGGCGATATTGTCGCCTGTTAAGATACCTTGTCCGTACTCTCTGAATACGCGCTTAGGGTTTTCCGGATTCTGAATATCCACAACATGAATACTATGGGGTCCCACCATCAATATCGCAAACTCCCCGGACTCTGGGACAATGACTTGTCTGGAAAACTCCCCTTCGGTTGGATATCGGCCAATTAACGATAACTCTCCTTCCGCTTTAATACGCCAGATAGCCAACCCTGCGGTTCCTTCCGCCACAAAGATAAAATTGTTTCGGATATAGACATCCAATACCCGATCTTTAGTTGGGATATGACGAAGCCGTTTAAATTCCGGCCAGACCTGGACCACATGAAGACCACCCTGTCCCGCAGCCACATAACCTATATCCCCGTCGAGAACTGCACTGTAAACCTGTCCTCCCAAATAGTAGGCCCGATAGTCTTCGGTGTTGCGATCCATAACACGTGAACCGATTTCAGGCTGCTCACCGGATTGATCCGTTAAGGCAGATGCAATTCCAGGTGCGGCAATCACACGTGCATCAATGTACGGACTGGTTATCAACACATGGTTTTTTATGACAGACAAGCCACTGACGATATAAGGACCTTTACGCTCTTCATTGTAAGGCAGTTGGTGCTGCCCCACGAAGGTTGGACGAGCGGGGTCGGAAATATTCAAGACAAACAGACCATTATAATTATCAGCCACAAAGGCATGATCGTTGGTAACGCGCACCGCCCACAGATGACTATCCGTGTGATCTTCTCGGGGAAACTTAGTCCGAGAAACTAATTGAGGGTGCGCCGGTTCGTATAGGGAGAAAACCTCCAGAACATGACCGGTTCCAAATCCGGGATCTCCAGGCTTCTCACCGGGCTTTGCCCGTGAGTGCTGACCGGTTGCGGCATAGAGATGACCCTCATAAACAGCCACTCCATCTCCATAACCATCCAACGGAAGTTGATCAACAATTGTGGGGCTTCGCGGATCATGAACATCGACAACCACTACTTTCATTTCACCCCACACACCGACGTACAAATACCCATTCGAGTAAACGGCAGACTGCGAAACACCGGTGCGAGCAACTCCGAGATGTTGAGGGTTTCGAGGATCTGAAATATCGACCAACTCAATTCCATAGAGTCGGCAGGCAAGAAATACTACGTCTCCACCCAATGTGAGTCCTGTCGCAAATTCAATGGTATCATAATTCGCCAAAAGTGAAGGTTGAGAGGGGTCCGATATGTCTACGATAAATAACCCGTCTCCCCGGGAAGCGATATAGGCGATATCGTCCCTCACCTGAATTTGTCGTGTAATTCCGAGATTCTCCAATCGTCCCACCACTTTGGGTGCGCTGGGATTGCTTACATCAACGATCGTCAGAATTCCATCACCAACCGAATAAGAAAAGTTATCCTGAACATCGATCGACAAGCCCGGCCCCGATCCCAATTCGGCAATTCCATGCAAGACGGGTCCGTACGTTTCAAGATCGTGACCTTCGCCCACTGGAAGAAACGATGGATCTCCGAAAATAGAGGAAGTGGCGAAGAGCAGAAATAGGGTAATCCTGTTCATTTGTCAGAATAACGGTAGACGACCTCGGGATTTATTAAAAGAACCAACTTAAATTGTTAGCTGAAAGAAGGATGCCCCGTTGACTCCCGACTCCCGATCGTTGCAAACTTTGCTTCCTACCCCAAACGCACTCCGCGGATTATTCCAGTCATTCAATGAAACACTTCTTTCCAGTCAGTTGTTTTTTGACGCTGTGTCTCCCCCTTTTTGGTGAGCCAGAACCCATCACTGTTGGTCAACACCGCCAACTGTTCATCGATGATTACATCATTGAATCCATGGAGAATGTGAGCCGACGTCTCAACACGGTCAGCAAGCATCCTGACAATCCATTAGTACTAGCGGACCACCTATGGGAAGGTCACATGGCCGTCCCACAAGGATCTGTGATTTACGATGCGGAAGATCAAATCTACAAGATGTGGTATACCACCGATATCCAATCCAAAGGGAAGGGATTCGCTTATGCTGTTAGTCAGGACGGAATTAACTGGGACAAGCCTGCCATGGATATCGTTCTCAAGGACGGGGAAAAAACAAACCTGGTAATCCCGTCGCTGACGATGGGGTATATGTACCAGCCCTACTGTGTAGTGAAGGACTTGCGCGAAACAAATTCTGATCGGCGTTACAAACTAGCGTTTCTGTCCATCCAGCGCGATCTGCCGAAGGACGAAAGCTCATCGCATCCAGGTACTCGCCGAGGTCTTGGAATTTCTTTCAGTCCGGATGGCCTGCACTGGACCAAAGTCAGGGATTTTGCATCCGATGACATTATCGATATCAGCCACGTTCTCATTGATCCGAATCGTAACAATCAATTCGTAATCTATGGTAGAACTTTGAAAGTACAACCCGAGATTCGAAAAGCCTGGGGACACCACGAATGGTTTGAAGAGCACTACAATGGTCGCTCCGTCATTCGATCGACCAGTGATAATTTCCTCGAATGGACCCCAGCGGATTTTATACTGGGACCCGATCTGGACGACCCGGTGAGCACCATGATTTATTCGATGAATGTCTTTCCCTATGAAGGAATCTATCTTGGATTGGCTCAACGATACATCAGCCAACCTGGCATAGGAACCATCGACATCCAATTGGCGATCAGCCGGGATGGGATTCATTTTGACAGACCTTTTCGTGAACCATTCTTACCATTGGGAAATATTGGAAGCTGGGATCGTTTCATGATCCATCCCATGTCGGGTCCTCCTATCGCTGAAGGAGATGAGCTCCATTTTTACTACGGTGGTCGCAACTATCGTCACCGGCCAACTTCGATCCCGGATGAAGGCACACCTACCGGAAGCATCGGAATGGCTTCGATCATCCAGGATCGGTTTGTAGCTGTAGAGGCGAGTTGTGATGGAGGCACTTTGACTACGAAACCGTTTCGATTTGAAGGATCTCAACTCTACGTGAACTGCAACACGGAGTTTGGAGAACTTGAGATTGAAGTATGCGACACTGACGGACGCCCTATCCGGAATTTTAAAACAACCCTTAAAGGAGCTGATGACACATACATTCCCATTGAGTTTTCAAACCAATCTTTATCCACATTTGGAACTCAGTTGGTTCGCCTAAAGTTTACTATCAGGAACGCCCAATTATTTTCCTTCGGTATCCAATAAGACCGTGCCCACTAGAACCGAAATATCGAGCTCAGCTTCAAGGTCGTGTCGCTCTGCTTTAGAACAAACCCGGTGCGTTCGTCGAGGTAGCTTTGGTTAAGAACCAAAAATATTTTTTTGCCCGGACGATACTCCCAGATCAATCGACTATTAACACCCAGTGAATCGGAGATGTTGTCGTACTGAACAATGTTCGACCAGGTGAAGTCCGGGGTGAAGTTGACCAGAGCAGTGAGCGAAGCCAATTTGATATCGAAGTCACCGCCCGATAATTTCACATTCTGTTTCGTGTAAGCCAGGATGGATCCAAAATATTTCGAGGGTGCGAATGTTAGTTCGGATGTATTTTCCGTCCGGGTTCCATCATAGAAATCGCCAAAGGAAAACTCATGCTGCAGGCAAAACATGCGTCGGGTGGCGGTCTCTATGTTGATGATGCCACGCGTCCAGCGATAATCGCCGGCGGAGATAGAAACGTCATCAGAAATATCGAAATCCTCTGACGGAGCATCAGATGAATTTTCGATTCTTATTTCCGCGTAGTCAGCGTTTTCAAAAGCGAAGCCCACCGGTGTAAAGGTGTGAGTGGACGATTCCTGTTCATTGGAAAAGTTGGTAACTATCTCACCATCGTAGAGGAGATAATACTGCCGCAACCAGGACACTGACTCAGTAAAGGGCTGGTAAGTAAGATTCGTAAAATACCGCCGGATACCACGCCTGGGTGCGAAACCAAGAGCGGGGTTATAGTTCTCGTCGATGTGTAACAGGGCAAGCTCCACATTGAATTCATCCGCAGGCAATATTACGTTGCCTCCGAAACTGGGAGCCAATCCATCTCCAAAAGCCGGATCATCGGACTCCGAACCCAACAAAAACACATTAGCCTCCAATCGATATTTATTAAGAAAGTTATCTGTCAGAAACCGGAAATCTGAACCAAGCAACAGGTTATCATAATCGGAGTTGGGATCGCCGTGCGTAGCCAATACTCCTACAGAGGACTGGTCGAAAACCTGCCGACTTACCCGGCCAACAAAAGCGTTCTGACTACCGAGTTCGTCCGTGGAATCAATCACTGCATTGATGAGGCCGATGTCGAACTCCCCTACTCGACCTGTCAATTTGGCAGCACCGAGCAATGGAACCACTTCTCCGCTGCTATTTAATCCAATCCGTCTACTAAAATAAGGTAGAAAAACCGGGCTCGTTCTGGACCGTCGACTGAATCGCTCACCAAATCCGCCAAAATTAAAGACGCCGGCATCTTCGAGAAAGAATCGTCGTTTCTCAGGAAAAAACAGGGAGAAGCGGGTTAAGTTTACCTGACGCGCATCCGTCTCTGCCGAAGCAAAGTCAGTGTTGTAACTGATAGTAGCGCTCATTTTTGGGGTAATGCGGTATCGAAAATCACCACCCCATTCGAAATCAAAATCATTTGTGCCCAAGTCCTTGTCCTCTGACTGCGTCCCAAGAATGTAGGGATTGAACTCCAAGCCCAAGCCCTGCTGCAGTCCGCTTAATCCTTTCAGTTTACCAGCCTCCGAAACATAATAGGACCGCATGGACGAGCGGGGCGAAGCCCAGAGACCACGTTGATCAATTCGTTTGATATTGCGTGTAACATTCAGACCCCATTCCTGACTATTAGGATCAAAACTGAAAGTAGTCAGCGGAAACGCCAGTTCTGCAAACCATCCGAATTGGTTGACCTGGGTTTTGAGATCCCAAATGCCGTCCCACTGAGTATTTAAAGTTGTGTTGTTACTAATGGTCCCATCCTCACGCGCGCCATTGGGATTGATTCGAAACCAATAACCGTTGCGCTCATCGTTGAAGGTATCAAAAACGATGATAGAATAATCGTCAGGACGCTGGGAATCATCCCGGCGCATGTAACGCGCCACAATTTCATCTGGTTCTGAATCCCAATGCCAGATGGCCATGTAGATAAAATTGTCATCATAAGCCACACGGAACTCGCTCGGCTGAGGCATGGGTTCCCCGGGTCTCGGATTGTTTCGAATCAGAGGTCCACTGCTGGGAGCGGTGCGCCAAATCTCTTCATCTAAATGTCCATCAATCTTCGGAGGTGTTTTCACCCGCACCGCGGTGATTTCGGGTTTAAATCCATGAATCAAGCGTTGAGGGTCAATCTCGGAAATCTCTGGGATCGTTCTCGTTATTCCTCCATCCTCCGCCACTGCGCCGACAAAAAATAACACCCAAATTGCGACAACGCAAAATGGCAAAGATACATTTAGGTTTCTTAGAAAAGACACATTTAGGGAGATGAGTGCAGGCGATTGCCAGATTGGAAACAATCTTCGGGATAGGATGATTCCATCCCGACAGAAAGTTACTCGAGATCCTGTAAATTCAGAAACCTGCGTAAATGATAAAATGTTCCGCATGATACCAAAACATGGAACTCACGACTGCCGATCTGCCCTTCAAGCCCTCAAGTTGCAAGTTCGAGTCAGCGGAGGATCGAACAAGGCAGGGACTCTTGAACATAAATAATCCCCGGGGCAAGCCCTCGACCTTGCGGTCGCCAGCCGCTTCGCAGCCGCGGGGTATTTGAGATTTGAAAGTGGAAATTTTAGAACGCCGCAAGCGGCGGGGTATTAGACCCGTGCCGAATAAACCAAAGCCGGATCGTTGGTCTTTTCTCTTTCCCTAAATGAGACATCAAAAATTTGGTTCGATTATTTGAATTGATCAGCAGTTCTGTATTCAGCACTTTGAAATAAATGGAACGCTATCGCCTAGACCGAAATTCTTTTTCCATGCGGTCCCACACTCAAACTGAGGAGCAAAACTTCAGTTATTGGGCTAAAAAAACAGAGGAAGAGCGTCTGGCGGCGGCGGCCTATCTCAATAGCGTAGCTTATGGTTATCCTGATGGACATCCGCCGCGGCTAGACAAGACAGCCCATCGGGCAAGAAAAAGGTAAGCCATGGATGGTTTACTTCATGAGGATTTTCTAGATTTTATAAAATCGCTCAATTCCAACGGCGTAGAATACATGATTGTTGGAGGCTACGCGGTAATTCTGCATGGATACCCTAGGACAACGGGTGATCTTGATATCTGGGTCAACAAAACCGAAGAAAACTATGATAGGCTGGTAAATGCCTTGTCAGAATTTCAGATGCCCGTTTTCGATATGACTCGAGAGAACTTTCTGCGAAACCCTCACTTTGATGTATTCGCATTTGGACGATCCCCTGTTTCTATCGAAATACTAAACGCGGTGAAGGGGTTGGAATTTGAAAAGGCCTACACAAATGCAATTTCAATAGAGATCGACGATGGACACACCATATTTTTGTCCCGGTCCGATTTACTTACTGCGAAAAGGGCGGCAAATAGACCTCGGGATATTAACGACATTGAGAATCTCCTCGGAGGAGAAATTCGTTAAGCAGGAGCTTAAGCAATGATGTCTTTTACAACGTAGGCTTTTTCGACGCCGGTGAGCTTTTGGTCCAAGCCTTGGTGCGGGAAAGTGAGCTTGGTGTGATTAATACCCAATTGGTGAAACATGGTGGCGTGGAGATCCCGCACGTGGACCGGATCTTTCACAACGTTGTAGCAGAAGTCATCGGTCTCCCCGTAGCTGATACCGCCTTTGATACCGCCGCCGGCCATCCAGGTTGTGAAACAACGCGGATGGTGATCACGACCATAGTCTTCTCTATCTCCGGGAGTTAAGTTCTGTGCATAGGTCGTTCGGCCAAATTCCCCGGCAAACACAACCAGAGTATCTTCAAGCAATCCACGCTGTTTGAGATCTGTGAGCAAACCCGAGATCGGTTGATCGACATCACGCGCCTGCCCACGGAGATGCAAAGGAAGATCGCGGTGGTGATCCCACCCGCGATGGAAAAGTTGAACGAAACGCACATCCCTTTCAGCCATTCGACGAGCCAGTAAACAATTGCGCGCGAATGATCCCGTTTGATTAACTTCAGGTCCATAAAGCTCGAGAGTCGCCTCACTCTCACCACTCAAATCAGTTAGCTCCGGGACCGATGCCTGCATACGAAACGCCATTTCCTGTTGGGCAATCGAAGTCTGGATCTCCGGATCTCCAGTTACAAGTTTCTGCTCGGCATTTACCTGACTGACAAAGTCGAGCATCTTGCTGCGAGCCTTCCGGTCGACTCCATTGGGGTTGGAAAGAAATAACACCGGATCACCCACCGATTGAAAAGCAATGCCCTGGTGTTTGCCGGGAAGGAAACCCGTGCCCCAAAGGCGACTGTAAAGAGCCTGCACATTCGTTTTTCCCGACCAAAAAGCTGAGGACAAAATCACAAAGTCAGGTAGATCACGATTCAAAGTCCCAAGACCGTAACTAAGCCAGGAACCCATACTCGCTTTTCCCGGCATTTCCGAACCGGTGCAGAAAAATGTTTTAGCCGGGTCGTGATTAATCGCCTCGGTATGAGTCGACTTGATCATGCAGATGTCATCGGCGTGCCTGGACAGATGCGGCAGCAACTCACTCATCATCAATCCACTTTTTCCCTGTGGCGCGAACTTGAAAATGGAGGCGCAGATCTCCTGCTTTTTACCACGGGTCATGCTAGTCACACGCTGACCTTTGCTGATCTCCTTGGGTAATTCCTTACCATGTAACTTTTCCAGTTCAGGCTTGTAATCAAACAGGTCCAGCTGACTCGGCGCGCCAGCCATGAAAAGGAAAATGACCCGCTTCGCCTTGGCGGCATGATGCAGACCTGGTTGGACCGAGGCCACAAGAGGTTCCATCGATCCTCCCAGCGCGGCGATGCCTAACCCGATTGATGCACGCTTGATAAATTGCCGGCGATTGAGTTGGTCACAGAATGATTGAAATTGATCCATGGTTATCTCCTTACCTTTGTGAGTTCCAAATTGAGCAGACTGTGAGTCATCATGGTCCACGCAGCGAGCTCCACTCGCTTGGCAAATTCTGATCCGCTTAACTCTGGCGTAAGCGACTCGGTCAATGCCTTATCATTTTCATAGATATCAAAAAACTCAGCCAGAGTTTTCTCCATGAGTTTCAGGCGATCGTCCGCAGGTTGATGAGACGTGATCTTTTCGTAGGTAACCCTTAATCCTCTTTCAGGATCATCGGTTTCCTCAAGTGTCAGTTTCGCGCAAGCCTTTGCTGCTTTGAAGTACTGTTCCTCATTCATCATGAGCAGTGCCTGAAGGGGTGTATTGGTACGTTCTCTTCTTGGAAGACAATATTCCCTCGAAGGGGCATTCATAATCGTCATTTGCGGTGGCGGAATAGCTCGTCTCCAAAATGTGTAGAGACTTCGACGGTAGATGTTATCGTCGTTGTCAGGGATATAGGGTCTGTTTGCGACCATGTTTACCATTTCCCATAATCCCTCTGGTTGGGGTGGCCTTACACTCTTGCCGTACATGGTCCTGTTGAGCTGACCGCTGACGGCTAAAAGCTGATCGCGGATCACCTCAGCATCCAGACGATAGCGGGAACCACGGGCCAACTTCCGGTTCTCCGGATCTTTGGTATAAGCGGCTGATTGGGCGTCTGAACTTTGTTTGTAAGTATTGGATAGCAGGATTGAACGAAATAGCAGTTTCACATCCCAACCGGAGTCCATAAAGGAGACCGCTAGTTCATCTAACAATTCAGGGTGACTGGGCCATTCTCCTTGAGCACCAAAGTCCTCCGAAGTTTTAACCAATCCCACTCCGAATATCTGCTGCCAGAACCGGTTAACCACAACGCGAGCTGTCAAAGGGTGTTGGGGCGAGACAAGCCACTCAGCCAGATCCATGCGGGAGTACATGCCCCTTTTCCCTTCCATGGGTGGCAGAAAGCCTGGTGTGTTGCGTTCGACCTGAGCATCGGGAGCATCGTAAGCCCCACCTATCAACATCGTCGTTTGGCGAGGAGGATCCATTTCGGACATGATCATCGCGCCTGGTATGGTATGGTAATAGGCCGTTCGATTGGCCTTCAAATCAACGATCTGCTTTTGGACGCTCAGCACGTCTTTCGAGCGTACCCTCGTAGTCCAGATGCTTTCATGGTCCGGGTCGTGCACTTCGATGGAGGACGCCCAGGCCGAATCTTTGTCGCTCCTCACCATCCAATCGGGACTAGTCGTAAATGAGTTCGTTTCTTCCCCAATTGTGTATTCAAGAATAAAGGCAAACCCGGTTTTCCCTGAGGATTTTGCGGTTATAACATTTTCTCCAGCTTGAAGAATGTCGCTCAATTCGGCAGCCACTCCATCATTCAAGGTGAGCGCTTTCCCTAAGGAAACGCCATTCACGAACACTTCAGCTTCCGAAACAACAGCAGCATTTCCCCCAGCATTTTGAACGTCGTTCGATTTAGGAATGGTCCCCTGAAAAGCACCTCTCTTAAATGAATCCGGTTCCGGTAGAGCAACAAATCGCGCCATTGCAGTTTCTGGTTTCTCAGGCAGATCCAGGGTCGTTCTAAACTCAACACTCTTAGACTGCGGCCCGGGTTCAGTCCATATCCAGGGCACAGCAACTTTACTAAATTTATCAGGCCATTTTTCCGACAAGCCCTGGAGACGTTCTATCGCTTGGAGTTCAAAATCAAGCGCCCGGTTTCTCCCGTCGAAATCGGCCAGTATTTTTTCCTGCTTCGGCGTGGTAAGATTTATGAATGGTGGCTGAAGACCTCGTTCCGGTTCTCCGCCCGTTTCAGCAGCTCCACCAAAATTATTAAAAAAGGCGTACAACTGGTAGTAGTCCTTTTGAGTAATGGGGTCATATTTGTGATCGTGGCATTGCGCGCATTGAACCGTGAGTCCAAGAAAAGTCGTGCCGAAGGCCTCGACACGATCAACAACATTTTTGTGCAAACTCTCCTCAGGAAGGGCGGTGCCTTTGTCGATGATCAGGTGAAGACGATTAAACCCGGATGCAACCAAATGCTCTCGGCTAGGGTCATCATACAAGTCACCCGCCAACTGGTATTTTATAAACTCATCAAACGGCAGGTTATTATTATAGGATCGTATCACCCAATCACGATAAGTTGAGAACTCCCGATCAAAATCGTGGTGCATCCCATTAGTATCGGCCAAGCGAACCAAGTCCGCCCAGTAGCGAGCCATGTGCTCGCCGTACGATTTTTTCTCGAGCAAGCGGTCAACCAAGCGAGTGTAAGCATTTTGACTTTTATCATTTAGAAATTCATTAATCTCATCGAGAGTTGGCGGTAGCCCCGTCAAGTCGAAGGTCGCTCGTCGAATGAGCGTTCGTTTATCGGCCTCAGGATTCGGTTTCAGTCCTTGTTCTTCCAGGGATGCCATTACGCGGTTGTCGATCTCGCTTGCGCCCCATTTCTTATTCTTGACCTTCGCTAACTTGGTTTTGGTTGGAGGAATAAACGCCCAAAAATCCCGGTATTCTCCACCTTCAATGATCCACTGTTTGAATAGCGCAATTTCCTGCTCGTTGAGGGGCTCCTTGTGGGAATTTGCCGGCGGCATTCTTTCATCTTCAAACTCTTCGGTGATTCGCCAAAACAGCTCACTTTCCTCAGGCTCACCAGGTTTGATAATAAAGTAATCATCCCGAGGCGTCAGCGCGCCGAGCCTGCCATCAGGAATATCCAAGCGTAAGTCTTCTTCGCGATCCGCTTCATCAGGACCATGACAAAGGAAACACTTATCAGAGAGGATCGGACGAATGTCCCGGTTGAAGTTGATGGTGTCTTTCGCCGCCAGACTGCCAACAGAGAAAAGATAAACTGCCGAGGCAAAAATTACTAAATAGGAAATTCTCATTTAAGGATAAACTCTACACAGGAAATACTACCTTGAAAAGCTTCTCCAAATTCAAGCAAGAGATCTAAAGAAGTCAAAGTCGATTCCCTAAGATTAAGATGGATTCCACTTCAGGTTTATTTCGGCAAAGAGCAGGTGGTGGATAAAGGCAGAGCATTATAAACTGGTGAAAAAGAGAACATCCAATAAGCCTTGATTCTGACGTATTATGAAAAAGTTTCCACCCGTTGTTCTCGTATTGATCGCAATCAATGCGCTCGTCTTTGCACCTTCTCTCCTTGCGCCCGAAATCGGGAGAAGCATCCAAAATCACTTTGCCTTGTATTTTCCAAAGAATGATGAATTTCAACTGATCCAATTCATCAGCTACATGTTTCTTCATGGCAGCCCGGCTCATATTTTCTTCAACATGTTCGCGCTGGCATCCTTTGGGGTCCCTTTAACCATGATATGGGGATGGCGTCGTTTCCTTTCATTCTATTTCGCCACTGGAATCGGAGCAGCAATCATTTACACGGCGGTAAACTATTATCAATTTTCAAACGCCTATGGTATTTTGATTGGTGCGGGATTCACTGAAGATAGTATAAAAGTTCTATTAGAAAGCTTCAAAGCTGACCCTAGCTTAACGTCGAAAGTACCCGAAAAGGTCATAAAGTCCCTTATAAGTATTTATCACGCTCCAGCAGTAGGTGCCTCGGGAGCAATTTATGGAATCCTGGTGGCGTTTGGAGTTCTCTTTCCCAACGCAAAGCTCAGCCTCATGTTCATTCCTGCCCCTGTGGCGGCGAAATTCTTCATACCCGCGCTGGTCTTGTTGGATATGTTTTCGGGCATCACCGGGTTTTCTCTTTTTGGTGGAGGCATAGCGCACTGGGCTCATGTGGGAGGAGCAGTTATTGGTTTCCTGATAATGCTCTACTGGAAAGCCAAGCTAAGCAGGCGATAGTTTTCCACCAACACTTCAACCCATTTGCTTGGCGTACGGATGAGTCTCCACATGGACCGCTTGCATTCCCGCTGCGTGGGCGGCCTGGATACCGAGCGCGGCATCTTCAAATACCAGGCATTTGGTTGGATCCACTTTTAGGAGCTCGGCGGCTTTAAGAAAAATATCAGGCGCCGGTTTTCCGTTTTGGACGTCCTCAGCGGTGACAAGTGCATCTACAAGATCTGCCACACCGATTGTTTTGAGTGTGTGGCTTACACAATGGAGAGTCCCTCCGGAGGCTACAGCGATGGGGAGCATCCCCACCTTGGATTTTAATAGATCAACTACAGGTTGAACCGGTTTTATCTCGTCCAGGGATTCCCGGTAATACTTGTTTTTCCACTCATCGACCTGATGACTATCGATCGAGGTATTAAATTGATGGTTTAGTCGCGCGACAAATTCATGAATGGGAACACCAGCCAGGCCGTAGTACAGCTCTTCGCTAAGATCTACTTCGATTCCCAGATGCTTAAAGGTTTTTAAGAATGCAGCAAAGTGCACGGGCATAGAATCGGCCAGGGTGCCATCACAATCGAAAATATAAGCGTCAAAAGATCCTTCAGGAATGTCCAATTTCATAAGGACCGGGAGAGAAAGGGAAACCGTTGGTCAGGGCAATACGGAATTGGGAAAAGAACCAACAATGATTTAATCAAGAAACAGGTCTTCAACGGAGACCTCCCTGATCTTACCGAGTTTCGCTATGCTATCGAGATCGAGTCGATCACGCGGTCCGACGATGGAAATGAGTTTCGTTCGACCTGCGATACTTGATTCGTGGAAGGTTTTCAGTTCATCGAACGATGCCTCTGCAAGCCTGGCATATCGTTCAGGTCGCGGGTCCGATTCAAAGCCTAAAAGCTCCCAGGATTTAACGGCACCAGGAATTTCACGGAATTTCAGTTTCCCTACCCGGTACTGATTTTGTAATGACCCAAGTGTGTTGGCAAAACGACCCTCGGACTCGGGGAGATTATCAAAGAGGTCCAAAAATACCTCTAAAGCTTCGACAGCCTTGTCGGGCTGGGTACCGATGGCTCCCAACATAAGGTTTTCGTTTTTGCGATTGGACGGTTGAAGGTAACGGGCACCGACTGAATAGGCCAATGCGCGTGCTTCGCGTAGTTCCTGAAAAACAATACTGGACATGCCGCCACCGAAGTAGTCGTTGTAGAGTTCAATACCGAGCTCGTTTTCGTCGGAGTATAAGCCATCAGCGAATTCAATTCTAACCTGAGCCTGTGCGGTCTCCCAATCGAAGAAAAGGATCTCTGTTTCGGCAGGTTCCCGAATGTCTTCCACCGCATAAGGCAAAGCGTCATTCAGTTTTGCCTCCGGGTCAGTTGCGGATGCAATTTTAGCTTTCACTTGTTCAATAGGAAGCGAACCTACATAGAAGTAATCGTGTTTAAAGCCAGCCAAAGAACTTACTTCACCCAAAAGATCATCAACCTTCAATGCCAATATGCCTTCAGCACTCATTCTGGTTAGAAATGGTGACTGATCTCCATAGCGGTTGTAATTTCTGAGCGCCAGGAAAAGTGACTGAATATCTTCTTTCGCATCTTTACGTTGCTTTAAGATGATCTCTTTCAGCGTATCCAATACCTCCTGACTCGATACCGGATGGCGAATGAACTCCAGCATAAGCTTGAACGTGCTATCAAAATTTTCATCCAATCCGCTTATGGAAAAAGAAGAGCTGTGGTCATCTACGCCGAATGAAAAATCTGAGCCTTGGGCGTACCAGGCTTGTTTCAGCGCGTCTGGTGACAGATCCTGTGTCCCGGCTTTGTCCAATAGCAAACTGGCCGCCACGAGTTTTTCATTTTCCCGACGACCAAAATCGAAACTCATGGTAAGGGAGAACAGATCGTTTACAGGATTCCTGGTATAGAATAAACGAACACCGTCACGAATTTCGACGATCTGGTAATCTTTACCTTCGGTCACAAAATCCGGCTCAATAGGTTTAGCCTGCAGTTTAAGAATTTCTTCACCATACTCGGAAGACGCAAATCCTGACATGTCCGGTTTTTCGAATTCGGGCTTATCCACCTTCGGCGGCTCAAACTCTCCATTACGGCGATAAACAGCTACGTGCGGGCCATTAAAATATTTATTAGCCACGGCGATGACATCTTCTTTGCTCAATGCATCCAAACGATTGATCTCGGTAACTATATATTCCCAACTTGCATGTGTGTTATAGGCAGATGCCATCATGCTTGCCCGAGCCTGATTCGACTCGAGGCCGAGTTTCTCGGACTTTTTGAAATCGGCGACAATCGCAGGAATAAGCCAATCGCCAAACTCTCCTCTTTTAATAATAGCGAGTTGATCGAGTAAAAGCGCTTCCACTTCTTCCAGGATTTGGCCTTCCTTGGGCGAACCGTACATGTATTGGGTTCCGGCAAATTTTCGAAGGTACGGGAACGACCCAGCGTTCAAAACCTTCTGCTGCTGATTCAGGTTTAAGTTGATTAATCCGGCGTTGGCATTGTCCAAAATCATATCGATCAACTTTAAGGCCTCGACATCGTTGTGTCCGAGAGGCTGGGTGGAAAACGCAATATAGACTTCCTCTTCTCCGGGATAAAAAACTTCAGAGGTCTTTCCTTCAGTAATGGGTTGAGCATTTCCAAATTTGAACCCAGGTATTTCTCCAGACTTCCAGGAAGAAAAATGTTTATCGATTAACTCGATGGTGGCTTCGATCTCAAAGTCGCCGGAAAGACAGAGGGCCATATTGTTGGCTACGTAATAGGTATTGAAAAAATCGTGGATGGCTTGAATGGAAGGGTTTTTTAAATGTTCAACATGTCCAAGCACCGTCTGGGATCCGTAAGGATGATCCCCATACCGAAGACTGAAAATCTCCTCCTGAATGATTCGTCCCTTGTTATCCATGGAACGGTTTTTTTCCTCATACACAATTTCCAGCTCAGGAAGAAACAGCCGGAACACAGGATCTATAAACCGGTTGGCTTCAAGCGACGCCCATTGCTCAAGTCGATTGGATGGTAGCTCCATGTAATAAACGGTGTAATCATTGCTGGTCCCCGCGTTCATACCGGTAAGACCGAGCTGCTTTACGATTCGGTCCAACTCATTGGGGACTGCATACTCAGAAGCTTTGGAGGATTCTGCTACAATCTCATCAAATAAAGATGCACGTTTCTCAGCATCGGTTTCGAGAAATCGCTTTTCATAAAGCTCGGTAATTCGCTCGATATGCACCTTCTCTTTTTCCCAATCGAGGGTGCCGAGCTTGGTGTTTCCCTTGAAGAGCAAATGTTCAAGGTAGTGAGCCAGACCGGTGTTAGTTTCAGGATCATTTGCTCCGCCCACTCGTACGGAAACTTCCGCAAAAAATTTAGGTTCTTCGTGATTTTCACTCAGGTACACTTTGAGGCCATTATCCAACTCGAAAATGTGCACCTGCATCAGGTCGTTGGGCAGGGGCGGCTGGACAAGCTTGTAACCGGCGGAAAGTGACAGGCTACTAAGAAGGAAAGTGGCGAAAATTAAAAAGGATCTCATAGTAAGTGAACGCTGGGTTAAATCAGGGCCAAGCAGAAGACAGGTTTGCCAAGCAAAGGTTGCAGTGCAAGTCTGCATAAAATGAGTACATGGATTCAGACAGCGTCTTCTAACACCATTCAAACGAACGGGCTGAAAGCGGCGATTGTGGTGGGGACCTTCTTGAATCTTATTAACCAGGGAGACGCGTTATTGAGTGGAGCATGGAGCGAAATTCAGGTGCCTAAGTTACTGCTAACCTATTGTGTCCCTTACTATGTGGCGGAGTACGCAGGAACGCAGGCGAAGAGAGAGAAGGCTTAGACGGTATGCGTCAAACGCAAAAAATCGCCAGCCACTTCGACAAGCTCAAGGAATACAAGCTGGCTCCTGCTATGGGAATCTGGCCAGGTTGAAAATTGGTCAAATACGCCTGCTCAAACTTTAACTGTCGTAGATTCTGCGACCATCCATGGCCGATCTTAGGGTAATCTGATCAGCGTAAAGAATACCCCCACCACTGGGGAGACCGAAACCAATCCGGCTTACTTTTACTGGTAGATCACCCACTATGATTTCAACAATGTAGTGGCAGGTTGCTTCGCCTTCCATGTCGTTGGAAAGGGCCAGCACCATTTCGCTGCAGGTTCCTTCGGCGAGGCGTTTTTCCAAAGCGGCAAAATTGAGTTTGTCGGGACCTATCCCCTTAATGGGCGACAGTTTCCCGTGAAGCACATGATAGGCACCACGAAAAGAACCAGAGCCTTCGATTGCTAACAGGTCGGGCACTTGCTCGACAACACACAACACAGAATCATCCCTTCGATCGTCCTGACAGATATTGCAAAGCGGTTCTTCAGCCAGATTGCCGCAACGTTCACAGCGAGTAACATGACTAGCCGCATGGGAAAGCGCTTCCACCAATCCGCTCATGTTTTCAGGTTGCTCAACGAGAACATGAAGAGCGATGCGTTCGGCCGAACGAAATCCGAGCCCTGGCAGTTTCTTTAGTTGTTTTACCAGGTGATCAAAGGATGGGGTCATAGGGACAGAATAGAATCTACATCAGGCCAGGCATTTGCAGACCAGCCGTGATCTCACCCATTGCTTCTTCTTTGGCTTTGCGGGCGGCTACAATTGCGTCCTGAACGCCGGTGACCAAAGTTTCCTCAACAAAAGACCTATCCTCTTTAAGGAAATCCTCGTCCAACTGAATTCCTTTAATATCTCCCGAAATGGTAATGGTTATCTGGATGGCCCCGCCACCGCTGGAAATATCAAGCGTTTGAGTAGCCTGTTCGGCTTCCAAAGCTTCGATCTTTTTCTGCATTTTCTGAGCCTGTTTGAGAAGTTTTCCTACGCCTGCCATAATAAAAATGTGGTTTGATTATTGGGTGAATGTGCCAGACGGTTTCTCATAGCCTGCGGCAAGTCAAGCGGTTTGCCGAATCGTCAAATAGTACAAGATTCTTGCGCTTGAGAGGCGTGATCGTACACCCTTCATTCATTGCAAATGTCCAAATCAGCGGAAATTCAAAATCCTAAGGCCAAAACGGTAAAATTACAGGTACCTGAAAATACACCTCGTGATACACGTTTGGAAACCTATAAACTCTGGCTGGGACAAGAAGACCGTAAACTGAGGGAACTGCATATATCCCAAAGTTCGGGAATGAAAGTTGTGTCTGCCCGGTCAAATACCATCGATCAATTGCTGCAGCACCTGTTCGATTACGACTTGTCAGCGTTTGAGGCCGAGAACGGCAAGTTGCCATTTCCTATTGGGATTCTCGCCCTGGGAGGTTATGGTCGAGCGGAAATGTGCCCATATAGCGATGTGGATATTATGTTCCTTTACCCGGAAAAGGTACGAGAAAAAATACTCCCGAAATTCCAAAAAATATTCACGGAGCAGATACTCTACATGTTGTGGGACCTGGGGTTTAAGGTTGGACACTCGACCCGGACCATAAAACAAGCCATGGAAGAAGCGAGCTCAGACGTGTTGTCAAAAAACGCCATGTTGGAGTCAAGATTAGTGGCTGGCTCCGAAAGCCTGTACGAAATATTTGAAAAAGCGTTCAAACATTTTTGCGAAAAACAAGTTCAGCACTATATAGTGGACCGTCTTCGGGATCAGAAAGATCGCCGAATAAAATATGGGGATACGGTTCTCATTCAGGAGCCTGACATCAAAAATGGAGTGGGTGGTCTCCGAGACTACCAGAGCCTTTTATGGATGAGCCAAATTAAACTGGGATCCTCGAAGTTAAAGGAGATGGTCGAGCATGGGTATTTGTCCAAGGAGGAAAAAAGCAAACTGAAGAAGGCCTACGATTTTCTTCTTCGCACGCGTAATGAGGTTCATTTTCAGAGTGGACGAGTGACGGATCTATTGACGTTCGAATTGCAGTATGAAACTGCAAAAACCTTCAACTATCCACAAGAAGATCCTTTGAAACAGGTGGAAGCATTTATGCGCGACTACTATAAACATGCGCAGAATATTTATAAACTTTCCGTACTTTTGGAACAACGTCTGGCTATAGTAGAACCTGAACGGAGTAGTATTTCGTTCCGGGAAGTTCTTAAATCCAGACGCATGGAGAGGCCTCGTCTCATGGACGGTTTCATGGTTCGAGGAAAAGAGCTTACGCAGGAAAATCGCAATGTGTTCAAAGATGATCCGATACGCCTTATCCGTGTATTCAGACACTGCCAGCAGTTGAACCTGGAATTAGACTTTAATCTTCGTAACCTCATTTCGAAATCTTTGCATTTGGTCGACGACTCTGTCATTAATTCCATAGAGGCAAACGAAACGTTTCGATCCATTTTGTCGGAATTGGGCAATGTTTTCCCAACCCTTTACCTGATGCACGACATAGGCGTGCTGGGCCAATTCATGCCGGAATTTGAAAAGCTCACCTGCCTTGTCCAACACGAATACTACCACCGTTACACCATCGATTTTCATGTGTTGAATACCATCAAACAGCTGGACCAGGTGCTGACGGAGAGCACTAAGGAATTGCGTGTTTATCGAGAAGAATTTCACAATCTGGATGACCCCGCTGAGCTGTATCTCATCCTCTTGTTACACGACATAGGGAAAGGCGTCGGAATCAAAGGGCACGACAAAATAGGTGCGAAAATCTCAAAACCGATTCTTCATCGAATGGGCATCGATCCCGGGCTACACAAAGAAATTCTATTTATTATCAGCAATCATTTGGAAATGTCTCGATTCTGGCAACACCACGACATTGATGACCCGCAAAACATCCAATCATTTGCCAAAAAAATTGAAAATCAAAAGCAACTTAGCCTGCTGTTCATTCATACCTATTGCGATGCACGTGGAACTTCCTCATCGCTGTGGAACAGCTACAAGGACATGCTTCACCACCGTTTGTTTGCGGCTACAAAAGCTCATTATTCAGACGAACAAAGTCTGGAGAATGAGCTAAAAAAGAAAAAAGCCATGATCTACGAAAGCCTTCTTAGTCGTCAAATTGAGGATGTATCCCAAGAAGAAGTCCACGCACATTGCAACCTATTGCCGGAACGTTACTTCGTGCATAATAGTGTCGAGGAAATCGAAACCCATATCAAACTTGTTAACCAGTTGCTAATAAGCATTAACGAAGCTGAATCACTCGCGGCTTTAGCACCTGTGATTGATTGGACGGATGATTTCAATAGGGGACACACAGTGGTAACGGCAGTTACCTGGGACCGTGCAGGTTTGTTTTACCGCCTTGCTGGATCTTTTAGTCTGGCTGGCTTAAACATTGTAAGTGCAAAGGCGATCAATCGCATGGACAATATAACAATCGATACTTTTTATGTATGTGATGCCAAGGGAGGTATCGTACAAAGTAAATCAGTCCGTAACACTTTTGAACAATGTCTCGACCTGGCTGTGGTTAAAAATAATGACCTTACCAAAGCGATTCTTGAGAAATCGAAAGCTCAGAAGCCTGTTTCGCCCTTTAAATCAGACAAGCATTCGCACACCCCATTTCCCCAATCAATCGACGTTTACCGAGATGCAGAATTGCAAAAAACAGTGGTCGAAATTGAAGCCTACGATAAAATCGGCCTGCTCTATTTCCTGGGCAAGGAAATCTATGAACAAGGATACGATATGACCTTCGCACGAATCGCAACCGAACGGAATATCGCTGTGGACACATTCTACATTGAAAATTCACGCGACACTACCGAAACCAAGGATGACAGCAATTTAGTTGATCTCAAAAACAGCCTGGCCAAGGTTATCGACTCAGATAACCTTGAGGTGGTTGGCTAGAATGAGCAAAACGAACGAGCGCGATGCGCTTATAGATCTATTATACAGGATTCGAGTAATTGGCCACGATGCGGATAATCCGCAAATTGCGCTCGAGTCGATTCTGGAGCTGGTTATTCAGTTTTTTTCAGCCTTTGCGGCCAGTATTGCACTCATCAACCCCGATACCCGGGAACTGGAAATCGAAGTGCACAAAGGGCTCCCAGAAAATAGCAAAGACCTCAGTCTACCCATCGGAATAGGCTTAACCGGTTGGGTTGCTCTTCATGGGAAATCCTTGCGGGTAGACGATATAGAAAATGAACCCAGGTATTTTAAATTGTCCGACCAGGTAAAAAGTGAGTTGGCTTGCCCGATGGAAGAACATGGCCAAGTGATCGGGGTTATTTCTATTGATTCAGATAGAAAAAATGCTTTCTCAAAACAAACAGAGCGAAGCCTGGAAATCATAGCCAAAGAAACGACCCAGATAGTTAGCCAGATATGGTTGATCCAAACACTGAAAAACAGATCTGAACAATTGGAGGCACTCATATCCATGGGCCAGGATTTGGTTTCCAAGATGGATTTGGATGAGCTCCTGGAGACAATTAATGGCGAAACGCATAAAATAATGCGTTGTCGCTTATCGATGCTCCTGACCTTGAACCCGGAAGAGGATGCGCTGAAAATTCATTCGATCAAAGGCAACTCACGCGACTATGCCCCCCTACCCCAACTCGCGGTGGCAAATTCCTCGTTTGGTGCAGCGATCCAATTGAAGCGTCCGGTTGAGGTAGTCGATTTAAGAAAATATGAGGATGAACATTTTTGGGACATCGTAAACGGTGAGAAGCTACTCTCAATGATTTGCTGTCCAATTATTTGGGAGGGGAAGGTCATAGGTATTCTTGCCAGCTACTCGGATAAAGTTCACCGGGTAAACAATGACGAGAAACGAATACTAACGACCCTCGCGAGTTTCAGTGCGGTAGCTATTCAAAACCTGAGGCTTTATTTCCTTATGTTTGAAAATGAGGAGCATATTCAAAAGAACGACAAGTTGATTACTCTGGGGCTCCTGGCGGCGGAAATCGCACATGAAATCCGTAATCCACTCACGGTCATCAAGCTCCTGTTTGGAAGTTTGGACCTCCATTTTGAAGATGGAGATGAACGAAAAAAAGATGCCAAGATAATCGGTGAAAAGATTGGACAACTGGAAAGCATCGTTGAGCAGGTGCTCGATTTTGGGAAGACCTCAGAAACCCTGCATTCAAACTGGAATTTACAACAGCTGATCGAGGAAAGTATGCAGCTTGTCCGGCTTAAGTTGATCCAGAGTAAAATAACCATTCATTTTGACCGCGGTGAAGACCAGCTCGTGGTGGATGCCAATAAAGGGCAACTGCAACAGGTAATCCTAAACTTGATCCTGAATGCCACCCAGGCAATTCCCGATACCGGTGAAATCACATTTCGTTGTAGTAAGGACATTATAAACGGTCAGGCTTGCGGATGTATAGAGATTGAGGATACCGGCGCAGGAATTCCGGAAGATTTCAGGAATAAAATCTTCGATTCTTTCCTAACCGGACGTCCAGGCGGCACCGGGCTCGGATTGTCCATCGTTAAACGAATCCTCAGAAGCCACCAGGGAGATATAGAGGTAAAAGCGACAGGTCCAAATGGAACAACGATGAAGTTATGGGTACCTCTTTCCATGGGCTGACTCTTCTAGTTAACCTGCAAGGGTTTTAGAAAGTGATCCCATGAACGGTGCTGGTCCTTATTTTTAGCAACCGTTACAAATGGCCTCCATTTTGGTCGCACCGGCTTGCAAATCAAATGCATACCTGCCTCGTGCGGCAATCGATTTGCCTTCCGTGAATTACAGCTGATACAGGATGCAACCACGTTCTCCCATGAGGTACGACCTCCATGGTGGCGGGGAATCACATGATCTAGATTAAGCTCCATCTCCTTGAAATGCTTACCACAATATTGGCACCGGAAATTATCTCTTTCGAAAACGTTTTTACGGTGAAATTTTACTTCTTTAATCGGCAAACGATCAAAAAATTTAAGAATAATCACTTTCGGCAAGCGGATCATATACCGGACCGTATGTAGGCATTCGGCTTCATTATCTTTCGAAACCTCTGACGCATCCAACCATTGATCAAAGTCGTATAATTCAAAATGCTCATCATTTTGATGTATAACTTCGGCTTGTCCTTGCACCAAAAGGCTGAAGGCACGTTTCACGCCGACCACATTTATGGCCTGCCAGAATCGATTGAGAACCAATACTTGCCTAGTCAATACTACGTCCATCCGAAGCAACCTTTTAAATTGCAGCCAAAATCTCTGTCAAATTAATCTTTGTTAAGAATTGGAAAAAGGGGAAATCTGGTTGATTTATAAAGGGAACAGAAGCTATTAGACCCATCTCTAAAAACATACCGTTATGAAAACACTGATCATTACTTCATTAATAGGAGCACTTTTTATATCCGGTTGCGCGACTACTCCTCAATCCCGTGTGAACGAAAACCCGGGATTGTTTGACAGTTTCACGGCTGAACAAAAAGAAATCATTCTAAAAGGAGAGGTAGATTTAGGTTTCACACCAGAAATGGTTTTGATGGCAGCTGGGGTACCAGACAGAAAGGCAAAGAAGAGATCCAAAAATGGCAGCTCTGAAGTTTGGACCTACTACCAATATACCCCAAGGTCCATTCACGGATTTGGAAATTACGGTAGTTATTACTCTTACAATTCACGTTTCGGCGGTTGGTATAGAAATGGCTATTGGGGCGACCACGTCATAATCTCCCGGGAGGGCGAAAGAGAAAAAAATCTGGTCGTTGAATTTCAAAGAGGAGAAATCATCTCCTTCGAAATGGTACAATAAATCACCCCATTTGGTTTCTTGGGTGAAACTGATCGTGCTGCTCAATAAGCCGCTTGTCCTCAACGGCGGTATAAATCTGCGTCGTCGAAATATCGGCATGACCTAACATCTCCTGGATTGCTCGAAGATCTGCGCCACCACTCAGGAGGTGAGTTGCAAACGAATGGCGAAGTAAGTGAGGTTTAACGGGTTTGCTAATACCAGCTGCCACTGCGTATCGTTTTATAATTACCCACAGCATTTTTCGACTAATACCCTTGCCACGTTCGCTAAGGAAAATTTCGCTACCCGTAAGGGGTTTTACGAAAAAGGATCGACCCGAATCTAAATAGAATATTATCGATTCTATCGCTTTCGAACCAACAGGAACCAGCCGTTCTTTAGACCCCTTTCCAAACACGCGAAGGAAGCCATTTTCCAAATCCAATTGATGAAGTTCCAAAGCACCGAGTTCAGATACGCGTAAGCCACTTGAGTAGAACAACTCTAACATGGCTTTATCTCTCAAGCCATAAGGCGTATTGATATCTGGTGCATCAAGCAAGCGGTCAACCTCTTCAACACTTAGAGTAAGAGGAATTCGTCGCACCATTTTAGGTCCTGAAAGCAATTCGCTAAAATCATCCTTTCGGATATTTTCGCGAACAAGGAAACGAGCCATCAGGCGGATACTGGTCAATTTGCGTGCAAGACTTGCCACAGCATAATCCTCGCCGCTCAGAGAACTGATCCACAACGAAATGTGGTCAGACTTTACCGCCTCCCAATTCGTCACTCCAAGAGATTTTAGAAAACCGGCGCATTGCTCCAAATCTCCAAAGTAGCCGGCCACCGAATTGGAGCTAAGACCTTTTTCCAGTTCAACATGGACAGCAAAGGCTTCGATCAATTCAGCCAACAGCTCTGGAATTCGTGATGTGCAGCGGAACATGAGTTCAGGGAAACTACGACAACCCGAGGGGTTTAAAATAAAAAAAGGACCCAATGGCCTCTTTTAACAAAAACTGTGAGGACTTACTTGATTAAGTCCGAATCGGAAAAGAATCGCTTAATTTCCGCTTCTGCAGCTTCTGGACTATCAGAGGCATGAACCACGTTAATCATCACCGTTTCACCAAAATCACCGCGGATTGTTCCAGCTGGAGCTTGAGTGGAGTCAGTGGGACCGAGCAATTCACGCACTTTCTCGATAACCCCTTCACCTTGCAATATCATGGCAACCACTGGTTCGGAGGCCATAAAAGCTTCAATTTCCGGGAAAAAAGGCCGATCGGCGATATGGGCGTAATGCTCACGAAGAACGGGTGTCTCCAGTTGCATCATTTTACAGCCAGCGACGGAAAAACCAGCGGATTGAAAGCGACTTAATACGCTTCCCATCAGGTTCTTCTTCATGCAGTCGGGCTTGAATATAATCAATGTCTTTTCCATGGTAATCTTGTAGGAGTGTTACCTCCCCTGCTCTGAGGGTTCTAGGTAAGGCGGAAAAGCATCTAAACTTAGTTGGGTTTTTCAAGCTCGAATCTATCACAGTCCAACCAGGGTTTTGGCCTTCTGGATTTCCTTTGCCATCTGCGAACCCATCGTAGGTTGGAGAACCTTTTCAGCTTCCAGGACCGCAGACTTTGCCTCGCCCGGACGCCCTTTCTTGATTAAGTAGTTAAGGAAAGGCACGACGAGATCGTCTACGACCTGGATACCGCCTTGAGCGCCAACTTGATGAAGGATTTTTCGAAACACATACATTTGCGCTCCTCGTGAGTCTTCGCGCATCGATTGTTCCAGAACTGCCACCGCGTTGCCGATGGCAAGGTCAGAACGTGTATCTTTGTTTTTAAACGTTATTCGACTCCTCTCCAACCGCGCTGAGTTTGCACGTCCCGTTTCATCCAGATAATCGGCATACTCGGAAATAAAACGCGCTTCCAAATCAGAATACGTTCGAAGGGCTGATAACGCGGATTTATAACTTGCATCAATTTGAGATTGGGGCATCCCAAGGCCTTTTCTAAGATCAATAAGGATACTCCAAGCTCCCGCATTGCGACGATCAATGGCTACAGCATTTTTGGCTGCTGTTTCAGCGAGTTCTTTTTCGCTGAGGCTCGAATACAATCGAGCCCAATAGTAATGAATCTGCGAAGAAAAGTATGTCGCACTTTTATAGTAACCTGTTCCGATAAAGGCGACTTCGTGGTCCGAAATGAAATTCCATGTTTGAGGATGGAAAGCATGCCCCGTGACGAAACGTTGATCCGCATACCTTCCAGCATCCATTTCCCATTTCCCGCGAGAATTTAAATAACCGAACCATGCATGCCGCCCATCCAATCCAGATCCGAGAAACTCGATGGTCGGTAACCCCTGGACCTTGCCAACCTGGCTGGCAAAATAAGCTTGGTCTACACATATCCCGCCAACTTGCTTGATCGTTGCAAGAGAGTAGTCGTTGTAAATCCAATTAAATTGACCGGATTGCAAGCGGCTTAAATCGTAGTTAACGAGCGTGTACACCTGATCATATTCAGTTGGATCAATAGTAATATGTTGCCTAACCCATTCGATCTCAGAATCCGTTACAATCAGATCTACAAGGAAAATAGCTTCAGAAAGAGGAATTCGTTTTATCGATGAATGGAACCATTTTGCATTTCTGGCATTGGTAAAAAAATCAAACGTCTCGTCAGGAGTCCTGAGTTGGCGCGGAAGCACAGTTTGCCCAACTTGAGGATGTGGCCAAATTGGAGGTGGAGGGACGTCGTGCACGAATGCGATCGCAAATGCCAATTCCGGATGCTGGGTAAACAGATATTGGTTTTTTAAATACAGACGATCGAGAATCGAAAATGACTCGGTTAAAAGATCTGAAGGATCTCGCTGACTGTAAGTAGCTCTTAAAAGATCACCCCTTGAAAAAAAGTAACTAAAAAACTGATCACTCAATCGATCCCCAACGGCACCATCAAAGAATGGAATATTCGTCGGCATATTTGAATGCAGACGATTGGCCTTCCCCATTTTCTCAATCCACTCCGTGACGTAGTCGGATTCTTTTTCATACAACAGGTCGACCCACAGAAACGCATAAAGAAGACGCTCGGCGACCGGAAGGTGCCTCTCATAGGCGTCTTTTGCATCGACAAATAGTGACGTCCTCAAAGAGGACCATCCATGATTATTGCGATAATCCAAAAGTCGCTGCGGAAATACAGATGCGTTGGCTATGCCAATCCATGGATGCTCCTCTTCAGCTTGAGCGCTGGTGCAATACAAGAGAGCTAAAGATGCCCATAAAAAAATGTATTTAAAACAATTTCCGCACATACCAAATAAACGACTAAGCGAGTAGGTAAGTTGCACAAAAAGAAAGGGTTACTTTCGCAACCCTTTCTTTTTTAAAAGTCATTTAATTAATTGGAAGTCACTTCCGGTGACGATTGTTTCTGATCAAACTTGATGATCCCGTCCTCCATAACGACTTCAATCGGGTCAATCTTTTTGACGTCACCACGCAGAATCGCCTCGGCAAGTGGATCTTCGATGTGGCGTTCGACCGCCCTGCGAAGGGGGCGAGCTCCATATTTCTCATCGTAGCCTTGTTCGATCAGGTAATCTTTCGTTTCTCTGGAGACTGTCATAAAGATATCGTGAGACTCCAATCTTTTGATAACCGAAGCTAACTCGATGTCTACAATCTGGACGAGATCTTCCTTGGTAAGCGAACGGAACACGACGAGCTCGTTTACGCGATTAAGGAACTCAGGTTTAAAGATACGTTTGGATTCTTCCAAAATCTTTTCCTTAATTCTTTCGAAATCGCTCGAGTTGCCGGTCATTTTCCCAAATCCCAGAGAAGTCTCTTTCCTTATCAATTGCGCCCCTACATTGGTCGTCATAATGATAATGGTGTTTCGAAAATCCACTACCCTCCCAAGACTATCGGTCAAACGGCCATCCTCCAAGACTTGGAGTAATAGTTGAACGACATCCGGGTGAGCTTTTTCAATTTCGTCAAAAAGGACTACAGCGTAGGGCTTACGACGAACGGCTTCGGAAAGTTGTCCACCATCTTCGTGGCCAACATACCCGGGAGGAGAACCGATCAAACGCGAAACGGTAAACTTCTCCATGTATTCCGACATGTCGATTTGTATAATGGCATCCTTTTCACCAAACATGTGTTCAGCTAAGGTCTTGGCCAAGTGGGTCTTTCCAACCCCGGTTGGGCCCAAGAACATAAAGGAACCAATTGGACGGCGGGGATCTTTCAAATCTGCGCGCGAACGACGAAGTGCTTTGGCTACCACCTCCGTAGCCAGGTTCTGACCAACCACAACTTTTTGGAGATCTTTTTCGAGATCCAACAAACGCTGTGTTTCCTTTTGCTCCATTCGCGTTAAAGGAATGCCCGTCCAGGAAGAAACAATTTGTAACATGTCATCTCCCGTTACGATGATTTCCATTTCCTTACGGCTCCGCTTCCATTCCTCCATCAACTGTTCACGCTTTAGGCGCATTTGCTTCTCCTGGTCACGAAACTTGGCGGCCTCTTCAAAATGTTGTTTGCTAATCGCATCTTCTTTCTGGCCGCAAACTTCATCAATCTCGTTTTGAAGGTCATCGAGCTCAGGAGGTCGATTCAAACTGGCTATCCGCGCACGAGATCCTGCTTCATCCAAAACATCAATTGCCTTGTCCGGCAGGAATCGGTTTGTAATGTAGCGGTCTGAGAGTTTAACGGCTAACTCGAGCGATTCATCAGTAAAGGTAACATGGTGATGTTCTTCGTATTTGGAACGAATCCCATGAAGAATCTTGATGGCATCCGCCAAGGAAGGAGCCTCGACCTTTACACTTTGGAAACGCCTATCGAGTGCGCTGTCTTTTTCAATAAACTTTCGATATTCCGAGAGAGTTGTCGCACCGATACATTGCATTTCGCCTCGGGAAAGGGCCGGCTTAAATATATTGGATGCATCCATGGCACCTTCTGCTGCACCAGCTCCCACAATGGTATGTAGCTCATCAATGAAGAGGATAACGTTTTTGGTCCTCTTGATCTCATCCATTACAGCTTTGATTCGCTCTTCAAATTGCCCCCGGTATTTGGTACCAGCAACCATGAGAGCCAAGTCCAAAGTAACCACCCGTTTGTCGGCAAGAATTTCCGGAACGATTCCGTTTACCACTTCCTGAGCAAGTCCTTCGACGATCGCTGTTTTCCCTACTCCGGCTTCTCCAATAAGTACGGGATTGTTCTTGGTCCGACGGCAAAGAATTTGAATAACCCGTTGAATCTCCTTCTTTCGACCGATCACGGGATCCAGTTCTCCCTTCCGGGCAAGCTCTGTTAGATCACGACCAAATGCTTTTAGCGCCGGGGTTTTAACTTCCTTCTTATCATCGCCTCCCTGGGACCGGGGTGATGATTCGGGTTCTTCCAAATCAGCACCGGCATAGTTTGGATCGAGCTCACTTAAAATCTCATTTCTGGTGCGCTCGATATCGACATCTAAAGATTTGAGCACTTGGGCAGCTACCCCCTCACCTTCACGAAGCAACCCCAACAGGATATGTTCCGTGCCAACATAACTATGGTTCAAATTCTTGGCCTCTTTACTGGCAAGAGCCAGCACCTTCTTAACACGAGGTGTAAATGGGATATTACCGGATGGTTTGGCTTCCTGACCCATTCCAACCTGTTTTTCAACAGCACTTCTTACAGTGACAAGATCAAGCCCCATCTTCTGCAGAACATTTACCGCAACACCTTGGCCCAGATTGATCAACCCAAGAAGTAAATGTTCAGTGCCAACATAGTTGTGGTGAAATCGATCGGCTTCTTTCCGGGCCAACGCCAGAACTTGTTGCGCGCGCGGCGTGAAATTGTTCATCGGTTCCATAGGTATATTTGGACAGAGTTAAATTGTGGAATTATTGGGTAATATGATCAAAAGAAGGCTCGGGAAGTTTGGTAAATGCTTCCCGCATGTAGGAAGCTCTTAGCACATCTCTTTGGTTCGGTTCAATTTCTTTATTTGTTTTGAATTGTATGTGCCCTGGTTGACATTCAATAAACAATCGGTCCACTAGAACACGACTTTGTTCCCCAATGGATCCAATGTCGATAGCGAGACGTATGAGTGACAGGCGATTCATTGCTTCCGAAGAGCTTAATAGGTGCCCATTTTTCAAAACGCCATAGGCTCGGCCAATTTTGTCAAAAACCTTACAACGATCATCCTCAAGAATCTTTTCACGAGCATCCTCCTCTCGTTCGATAATTGTGGTCATAACGCTATTCAAACGTTTGAGAATCTCAATTTCGGTTTCGCCCAGCGTTTGTTGATTGGAAATCTGAAAAAAACTGCCGCTCGCATCGGAGCCCTCTCCGAATATTCCCCTCACAGCAATGCCAAGTTGATTGACAGCGCGAACCACTTTTTCCATTTGGTTGGAAATAACCAATCCAGGCAGGTGTAGCATAGCCGAAGCCCGCAAACCCGTGCCAACATTGGTCGGACAGGCAGTCAAGTAACCCAGCTGTTTAGAATACGCATAGTCTAACGATTCCTCCAGGAGGGTATCAATACTGGTTATGAAATTCCAGCTTCGTTTGAAATTCAGTCCATTTTTGATGACCTGGATTCTCAAATGATCTTCCTCATTGATCATGATAGAGCAGGCCTGGTTTTGCGAGATGATCACTCCTGCACCTTCCGGTTCTTTGCTCAACTCGCGGCTAATCAGATGCCTCTCAAAAAGGATCTGACGTTCCAGCTCAGAAAGTTCATCAATCCGCAATCCGGTAGGGTTTTTAATTTTGGGAATACGGACTGCTGCCTCCAGGCACTTACCAAGAATTTCCTCTTTTTGTGACTTCTTGGCCCATCCCGGGAATGGATACTGGGCCAGATTTCTCGCCAACCGGATACGTGTGCTCATAATAATTGGGCACTTTGTGGCGGATCCGTGAGTTAATTCTCCCCGATTCTTAATCAACGATCTAATGGACATGGGCACCCTCACTTTCTTGATTCAACTGTAATAGTTGATCGCGCAACCTGGCTGCGTCTTCGTATCGTTCTTCTTCGACCGCCAGTTGAAGCTTTTCGTTAATTTCAGAGAGCTCAAACTGCGATTCCAGTCGAGCAAGCGAATTATGAGGCACCTTTCCTATGTGTTGAATACCTTTGTGCATGTGGGTGAGCATAGGAGCAATCATAGGAGCTAGGTTTTCGTAACAGCTTGGACATCCGAGTCTTCCGATTTTTTTGTAGTCTTCGGGAGTGAACCCACAATCCTGACAAACCAAATCGCTGGTTGAAGGATCCATATCCTCCCCATCAATCCCGCTTGAAAGTAAATCGGCCAAAGAAAATCCATTAGGATCGGTCACGCCCTTTTCCTTTGCGCAGGTCTCACAAAGATCAATTTTGTGAATTTTACCATTCACAATTTGAGTGAGATGCACGGTAGCTAATTTGCTACAAATATCGCAATTAATGGATTCGGCCATGGGTTAAAACGATTGGATAAAATAAGAATGGTGCAATAAAGCAAATCTGCAACTCCAAGCATGAACTATACCCTACGAAGTTCAGTTCAATAACCTGGCGAACAGATTCAATAGTTAAAACGTTTTAGAGACAGGATAATGCCAAAGTCTCCAAGTCTTAATTATGAGGATTATTTTTACAGGAAAGTGCCTTCTTTAGCAACCCTTGAACGGAATTCGGCCAGAAACTGTCCCGTGACCTTTCCAGGCTTCCCGTCACCAATCTTCCGACCGTCTACCTCAACGACAGGAATAACCTCAGCAGCAGTTCCAGTGAGAAAACATTCCTCAGCTATCCAGATATCATAACGTGTCAGATTTTCCTGCGATACCGGGACGCCCAGGCTTTCCGCAATTTCGAGAACAACCTCGCGGGTTACGCCCTTTAATGCTCCGGCACTAAAAGGAGGCGTCATTAATTTTCCCTTATGAAAAATAAAGACGTTATCACCGGTACACTCTGCAACATAGCCCTGATCATTTAGCATCAATGCTTCGATATAACCAAGGCGATCGGCTTCCATTTTTGCCAAAATGTTGTTCAGGTAATTCAGGGACTTCACCGCCGGACTCATAGCTGAAGGGTTTATCCTGCGCGTTGGAACAGTAATGATCTCCAAACCTTTTTCATAATATTCAGGTGGGTAAAGACTCAGATTATCCGCAATTATAAAAATGCTCGGGGAGACACATGATTTCGGAGACAGGCCAAGGGATCCCCTCCCTCTGGTAACGACAAGGCGGATATACCCATCCTTCAAATTATTGATCCGACAAGTCTCGCAGACCGCATCGGAAAGCACTTGGCGTGACCAGGGCATTTCTAACATTACCGCTTTGGCGGAGTACTCCAATCGCTCAAGGTGTTCTTTTAACTTAAAGACACAATTATTGTAGAGCCGAATTCCTTCAAAGATCCCATCACCGTATAAAAGCCCATGGTCGAAGACTGAGATTTTCGCATCCTCCGATTCAACAAACTGACCGTCTAAAAATACCTTCATAATTACAGTCCGACATCCAACACACCTGAAGCTTTCAAGCGCAAGAATTAATTCCCTTGTATCCGTTTCTAAAAAAGCCGGGCTCAGTGAAGAACCCGGCTTAAAAGTGTAATTATTTAATAACGATAATGATCAGGCTTGAAAGGACCTGCCACAGGTAACCCTAAATAGTCTGCCTGAGTCCCACTAAGCTTGGTCAGTTTTATGCCCAACTTATCCAAGTGTAACCTTGCTACCTTTTCGTCCAAAGCCTTTGGTAAAACATAGACCTTATTTTCATACTTACCAGGGTTTTGGAAAAGCTCGATTTGAGCTAACACCTGATTCGTGAAACTGGCACTCATCACAAAACTCGGGTGCCCGGTAGCACAACCTAAGTTTAGAAGACGTCCTTCAGCCAAAATAATAATACGTTTACCGTCCGGGTAGGTGACCTGATCTACTTGAGGCTTTATGTTCAGGACTTTGATTGATGGATCGTTGAAAACGGAAGCAACATCGATCTCTAAATCAAAGTGACCAATGTTTCCAACGATAGCCATGTCCTTCATCGCATCCAAATGCTCGCGACGAATAATATCACGACATCCCGTGGTTGTTACAAAAATATCCCCCTGGGGAGCCGCTTCCTCCATCGTAATTACCTGGTAACCCTCCATAGATGCTTGAAGAGCACAAATGGGATCGATTTCAGTTACGATAACCCGTGCACCCTGGCCAGACATGGCTTGAGCACAACCTTTTCCAACGTCTCCGTAACCGGCGATCACAGCTACTTTTCCAGCGATCATCACATCGGTGGCACGCTTTATCCCATCGAGAAGACTTTCGCGACAGCCGTAGACATTATCAAATTTTGACTTAGTACAGGAGTCGTTTACGTTGAGTGCCGGGCAGCCTAATTCTCCGCGTTGTTCCATCTGATAGAGACGATGAACACCGGTGGTTGTTTCCTCTGATAGTCCACAAATGCCTTCAAGCATCTCAGGAAAATCGTTGTGAATAATGGCGGTCAAATCCCCACCATCATCGAGAAGAATGTTGGGTCCTGATCCATCAGGCCAGCGCAGTGTTTGTCGAATACACCATTCATACTCTTCTTCGGTTTCACCCTTCCACGCAAAAACAGGTACTCCCACTGCTGCAACCGCAGCAGCCGCAGGATCTTCGGTGGAAAAGATATTGCAAGACGACCAACGCACAGAAGCTCCAAGAACTATCAAAGTTTCAATCAGCACCGCGGTTTGAGTTGTCATATGTAAACAACCACAAATGCGAGCACCACTCAATGGCTTGTCCTGACCAAACTCCTCGCGCAAGGCCATAAGGCCAGGCATCTCAGGCTCAGCCATATCAATTACTCTTCTCCCAAGGTCAGCTAAGGAAATGTCTTTAACTTTATAATCCGGTTGTACTTCAGTTTGTGTATTCATGATTTAAATTATGCTAGGTTTGATTCTAATGCATCCACCTTGTTGATTTGCTCCCAAGGTAGTTCTGCTTTCCCGAAGTGGCCGTAATGAGTGGTCGTCCGGTAGAAAGGATGCAATAGATCGAGCTGTGAAACTATGTCTGCTGGCTTGAAGCTGAAGGTCTTTTTTACGGCCTTAATCAAAGCCTCGTCAGACACTTTTCCTGTATCGAACGTTTCAAGAGTAAGACTTACAGGAAGTGGGTGTCCGATGGCATAAGCAGCCTGGAGTTCGACGCAGGTTGCCAGCTCGGCGGCTATAATATTCTTTGCGACCCAGCGCATCATATAGGCGGCAGATCTATCTACTTTCGAAGGATCTTTTCCAGAGAATGCTCCCCCTCCATGACGTCCCCAACCTCCATAAGTATCTACAATAATTTTGCGCCCCGTCAGACCCGCATCTCCTTGAGGACCTCCTTCAACAAAACGTCCGGTTGGGTTGATGAGGTATTTGGTATCTGAGGTCAGAAATTCATCGGGCAATACCGGTTTGATCACCTTCTCAACCACAAAGTTGTGAATGAATGCATGGTCAACATCGGCCGTGTGCTGAGTCGATACAACTACCGCTGTAATTCTGCTCAACTTGCCGCCTTGGTAGGCAACTGATACTTGAGACTTACAATCCGGACGCAACCAGCTTCCTTCAGGTGTCCGACGTAGTTCAGCAAGTTTCCGATTCACCCGATGAGAATACATAATGGCAGCAGGCATAAGCTCATCCGTCTCATCACACGCATAGCCAAACATGATACCTTGATCACCAGCGCCCTGCTCCGCGGTATCTTTTCCTTCCGCTGCCGCAGCATCTACGCCCTGTGAAATGTCGGGGGATTGGCGAGTTAAAATGTTGGAAATAAATACTTTGTCCGCATGGAATACATCATCGTCGTTCACATACCCGATGTCCCTAATTGCCTGGCGAACGACTTTCTCGTAGTCAAATTTTGCTTGGGTTGTGATTTCGCCGGCAAGAAATACGCAATTGCTTTTAACCAATGTCTCGCAAGCAACTCTGCTTGAAGTGTCTTGTTCAAAACATGCGTCCAAAACGCTATCCGAAATATAATCGGCTACTTTATCGGGATGGCCTTCGCCAACGGACTCTGAGGAAAAAATGAAATTGCTACTCATGAGACAGAGTATTTGGGCAATAACCAGCACATGCGCAAGAATAATATCATCATATCATGATATAATGATATGTATTAAGGAATTCCCCTAGCGCTTACAGGAATCGATATAGGAACGTCAGAAACCCAAGTAGAATGTCCAAGCTTAAAAACTTCCGATCAATAGCTCTCTCAGGAAGATCATCTCCTTGGGTAAATGGTCGAACAATTGCAGGAATAGCTCCTCATGGCTGAGTGTCTGCAACTTCATCTTTTCCCGATCAATTGACATAAGCTCGTCCCATTGTTCTTCAGAAAAATCCAGTCCATTCCAATTGAGGTTTTCGTAATGCGGCATCCAGCCAAGCGGAGATTCAAAAGCTCGGGCACTACCAGTAGCCCGTTCGACAATCCAAGCAAGAACACGCATATTCTCTCCAAAACCAGGCCATAGCCACTCACCATCGGCACTCTTGCGGAACCAGTTGACATGAAAAATCCTAGGCGGCTCTTTAAGCTTTTTTCCCATCATTAGCCAATGGCGAAAGTAATCACCCATATTGTAGCCGACGAATGGAAGCATCGCCATAGGATCTCGCCGCAATTTTCCTACGGTCCCTTCGGCTGCGGCCGTTAGCTCCGAGCCTATCGTTGCACCCAGGTAAACACCATGCGTCCAGTTGAAACTTTGAAAAACCAAGGGCACGTCGTTCATCCTTCGACCACCAAAAATAAACGCGGAAATCTTAACACCTTCAGGATCTTCCCAAGCAGGATCAATAGTGGGACAAAGGTGGGCCGGAGCAGTAAATCGAGCGTTAGGATGTGCTGCCGGTGTTTCAACCGAACTCGTCCAATCGTTACCCCGCCAGTCAATCAGGTGAGCCGGTACTTTTTTGGTCATTCCTTCCCACCATACATCTCCGTCGTCCGTTAAGGCACAATTGGTAAAAATGGAATCACGGCGACAGGAAGCCAGCGCGTTGCGGTTTGTATCGTTCGAAGTACCAGGCGCGACTCCAAAGAATCCTGCCTCCGGATTGATAGCATGCAAATGACCGTCGTCTCCCGGTTTTATCCAAGCAATGTCATCGCCCACAGTCGTCACCTCATAGCCTTTCATTTCCTTAGGTGGCTCCAACATCGCAAAATTCGTTTTCCCGCATGCACTTGGAAATGCTGCCGCAACATAAGTCTTGTTTCCATCGGGATCCTTTACACCCAAAATCAGCATATGCTCCGCCAACCACCCATTTTCACGAGCCATTACCGATGCAATCCGAAGTGCAAAACACTTTTTCCCCAACAATGCGTTACCTCCATATCCACTTCCGATAGACCATATGAGACGGTCCTTCGGGAAATGAGCAATGTAGGTGTTTTCAGGATCACACGGCCAAGGAACGTCATCCTCTGGTTTCAAAATGGGTTTGTTAACAGAATGAACACAACGAACAAAGCGTCCATTTTCCCCCAAGGCATCCAACACCTGGGTCCCCATTCGAGTCATGATGCGCATATTGCAAACCACATAGGGCGAATCTGAGATTTCCACACCTATTTGGGAAAGAGACGAACCGATCGGGCCCATGCAGAAAGGAATAATATACATCGTCCTACCCACCATACACCCCTCAAACAGCTTTTTCAGTTTAAGCTTCATGGTTCTGGGCGCTTCCCAGTTGTTCGTAGGTCCCGCATCATCCGCATTCGCGGAACAAATAAAGGTTCTGTTTTCTACCCGGGCGACATCACGAGGGTCTGATCGAAAGAGGTAACTGTTCGGCCGTTTTTTCTCATTCAGTTTAATGGCTACTCCTTGTGCCACCATCTCCGACATCAAGGAATCGTACTCTTTTTGAGATCCATCCACCCAATGAACTGCATCCGGGTTACACACTGATTTTACTTCGTCTATCCATGTGAGCAGGCGGCGATGAGTTGTCGGAACTTTCATTATTATGATTGGTTAGGTATAGTGGATTTAAGCGGGAAACAGGTGCAGATTATTTCAAACATAGCATTCAACTAATTAACCGCAATACCTCAGACCAAATGCGGAGCAGAAGTTTCAGACTTTTCCCATTGAAGGTAACAAAAAATGAGCCCCGGAAGATTAACTTCCGAGGCTACATAGGGATGGGTTTTGGGAGGAGAAATTAATTATTGGATAGTGGTGCGAAACAAAGATTAAATGGATTTAAGGAAACTAGTGCATGAAATCGCCTTTGCCAAGCTTGAAGTCGGTAGAGCTTGACCTCATTCTACATGGACGATTAGGCCATCTTCGAATCATTTGAAGACAAGAGGATTGCAAAGCCTTCCTCGTAGCCTTTGGGTTCGAGCTAACTCTTTCAACATGTCATCCATCGCCGCCATTATCGATCAGTATTTACCTGAGATGAAAACCTTTCGGCATGATCTTCATGAGAATCCGGAGATCGGGTATCAAGAAATTGAGACCGCAAGAAAGGTAAAGGAAAGGCTGGAACTCAAAGGCGGCTTTCACATTCAAGCAGGAATCGCTCAAACCGGAATCGTTGCGACCTTAGGAAAAGAAAAAACTGGAAAAGGAATCGCCCTACGAGCAGACATGGACTGCCTCCCTATTAACGAAGTTTCAGGTAAACCATGGAGCTCCAAGAAAGCAGGTTTGATGCACGCCTGTGGCCACGATGGTCATACCAGTTGCCTCTTGGGAACGGCACTGGCGTTGTCCGATTTATCGGACTCTTTAAAAGGCCCAGTAAAATTTATTTTTCAACCGGCTGAAGAAGGAGGAGCCGGAGGAGAAAAAATGGTCGAAGCAGGCGTTCTCAATGAGCCAAAGGTCGAGATGGTCTTTGGATTGCACGGTTGGCCTGGATTAAAACTAGGTGAAGTTGCAACGTGCAGCGGTTCAATGATGGCGAACGCAGACGAATTCGAGATCACAATTGTTGGTCGAGGCGGGCATGCAGCCTTCCCACATAAATGTATCGATCCGATAGTGATAGCTAGCACTGTAGTAACCGCCCTCCAGTCAATAACCTCAAGAAGTACAGCACCAGAAGACTCGGTGGTTGTGACCGTTGCAAAAATCGAAGGTGGCACAGCTTTCAACATAATTCCGGATTCGGTATACATGCTTGGAACAATTCGAACGCTTTCAGAAAAAACCCAGACAATGGTTTTCAATCGAATAAAGACTATCGCCAATGGTGTAACAGAGTCCCTGGGTGGCCGAGCTGAAATTAAAATAACTAAAGGCTATCCCGTATTGGCAAATGCTCCAGAGGCCTATACCTACCTTACGGAAACGTTTGAGAAAATGGACAACCCGGTAAAACAGGTGGAGGCCATCTTTCCCCAGCTCGTCGGGGAGGATTTCGCTTACTTTGCTCAGACAAGACCTTCCTGTTTCTTTGCGCTGGGTCTGATTCCTTTAGATACAGATAGCTATCCTCAACTTCACCAGGCAGATTTCGATTTCAACGACGACGCATTGCCGATCGGGATGCGCTGCCTGTCGGAACTCGTTTTAAAGTTTTGGGACTAAGGAGTCCCTCACATTTCAGGAAACCCTCCAGTTAATTTTTCCATAGAAGAATACCTCAACAAGCACTCGCCCGTTTTAGGTATGCTTTGTTCAGGCTAATCAAGGAAAAGGACAAAAAAAGCGGATGGCTGTTTATGCCATCCGCTTTGGAAAATAGTTCTTAGAAAGACTACTTCTTTTTAGCCTTCTTATACTTCTTTTTAGCCTTCTTAGGAGCTGCCTTCTTAGCTGCGGCTTTCTTTGGAGCTGCTGCCTTCTTTGGAGCTGCGGCTTTCTTTGGAGCTGCGGCTTTCTTTGGAGTTGCGGCCTTCTTAGGAGCTGCGGCTTTCTTTGGAGTTGCGGCCTTCTTTGGAGCTGCGGCTTTCTTTGGAGTTGCGGCCTTCTTAGGAGCTGCGGCCTTCTTAGGAGCTGCGGCCTTCTTAGGAGCTGCCTTCTTAGCTACGACTTTCTTTGGAGCTGCTTTGACAGGAGTTGCCGGCGCTAATGAGCCAGCAGCAATTTTCTTTGGAAGTGCTTCAACGCTTAAACGAAGTAATTCGCCAACGCTTACTTTCAACTTCTTAGAAGCACGAATCAGTTCGTTCTTCGCTTTAGGAGATAAACGAACTGAAATCTGCTTGCTAGATTTGGGTTCTATCTTAACTGATTCGAAATCAAACTCTGCCAATGCAAAACGGATTATTTCGCTCTTAGACGATGCGCCTGATCGTTTTTGAAGGGTTTCTATTTTGTCCAATAGCTTACCTCCAATGTCGAAGGTCAATGGCGCCGTTGCGGATGTCTTTTTAACTGCCATGGTTTGTGTGCCTTTTCTTTTTAATGATGGATTGATTAAACGCCACGAAGTTGATCAGTCGATCAAACCTAATAACGTGATTCACTGATTAGTATTCTGACTATATTTCCTTTTTCAAGGTAGGATTTTTCTTTTATCTAGCGAATTCTTGCTTCGTGCAACCATATTTCAACTACATGGACGAACAAGGTGAGAATCCCCTATAAGAATTGATTTCCGTCCTTAGTTCCTCTTAATGAAAACAAAGAGTCATAAATTGAAAAAACAGAGGTTCAACGCACTCGTTGGTAATCAGATAGCGGGATTTCGGGTACATGATCTGACGACTCACCTCTCCCAAGAGGCAAATCACTAAAGTCACGATTCACAGCAGCTTCCTTAATAATAAGGCGTGTCTTGTCTCTGGTGTTTTCATTTAAGAAATCCACCGTTTTAGGCAGCCAAACACCATCGACTTTTTTAAGGTCTAATAATCGAAATGATTTTATGACTTCGTCTTCCTTGGAAACATAATCCGCCTTGAGCATGGCATTGAAACTTTCATCCAAAAATACCACAACCCCGTGTAACCCCAACGGATTGGCATCAAGACCTTTGGGAGCCACCATTAAAAAAGCGTGCGCGACTCTGCCTTGAACTTTTGTAACGCCTTCATAGTGCCAATCATTCCAATAAATAAAGGGCATCATTAGGTCGAACGCCGTTAGGGTAACACCCTCATCCACGGGATCAAACCAGCCTGAAGTGGTTACTTTACTCCATTCCTTGGACGGATGTGTTCTTTTCAAAACTGAAGCATAAGGACCATTTCTGAGAAACAATTCCTCCTCAGGTTCAGAGTGAATACGGATCTGCGAGACGGGTCCATCAGCAACATTTGAGCTCCAAATAGTGCCTCCTATCTCCTGACGTTTACCTCTTCTGGGAATATATTGAAGGGTGTATTTTAAACTAAAGTCTCCTTCAACCCACAATTGGCGGAAAGATCTCAGTCTCTGCTCCCCTTCCGCGTGATCAATCTCTCTAAGAAGTTCGATCTTGGTACGACGTAACGAACCCTGCCCGTAGCTCATGCCAAGCCCCGCTATTACAAAAAAAGATATACAAAGGGCTATTCTTGTTGCCGAAATCATGAGGTTTTTTGACCTCAGAAAACTGTGCTTGTTGCAGAAGACCAAATTAAGGGTTAGTAGCTTTTTCAGCTTCAGCTTTTGCACCTTCCACCTGGTCTACAACGTCTTCGGCAACTGCCTCAGTTTCAGTCGCTACTGCCCCAGCTGAACCTTCACCAAGTCCGAGAATTTGCTGTAGCGCGCTGTCCGCGGTAGCTTCTGTCGAATTTGCACCTGCAGCAGATTCGGCCGCAATTTCACTTAGCAGATTTTCACTCGCCTCCTGATCAATCCTCTTATTAGAGGCTATGTTTATTAGGTAGAGGATAAAGGTGAGGACGAAAAAAGAAATAACGGAGGTCCTTGTGATTTTCGTAAGTAACGATCCTGTTTCCGCTCCAAGTGCAGCTTCCATGGCTCCACCACCCAAAGCAGCGCCCATACCTCCGTCACCTTTTGGTTTTTGAACCATAACAACCAAGAGTGTGAAGAAACAAAGAAGGATCAAACCTAAGCTTAAAAGTGCTATTAAAATATTCATGTATCTGCTGTTCCGAAAAAACGCGCTAATTTGCTCACCGAGTTCTTACAGTGCAAGTCAATTCCTGAATTACGATTCGACCCCCATTTCTTCAAGTATTCGGGTAAGATCGTCATTTCCAAAATACTCAATCGTTATACGGCCTTTCTTGGGAGCATGCTTGATGGATGCGCGTGTTTTGAATCGTTTTGAAATCTTGTCTTCAAGTTCTTTAATTGCACCCATTTCCCCAGCAGGTCTGGCAGCCTTAACTTTAGCGGCAGGCTGACCAGGAGATTCTTTAAGCAGCCGAGCCAGGCGTTCGGTTTCACGAACACTGGATCCATCTTCGATAATCCGCCGTGCAAGCATGTCTCGCTGAGCAGGTTCCTCCACACCAAGAAGTACTTTGGCATGACCTGTCGAAAGATGCCCCTTGCGCAAAAAACCCTGGATTTCTTTTCCAAGTTGCAGCAAGCGAAGCGCATTGGCGATCGTAGCTCTACCCTTCCCTACTCTTTCGCCGACCTGTTCTTGGGTTAGATCAAAATCTCGAAGTAAACTGGCGTAGCCTAGGGCTTCTTCCACTGGATTCAGTCCTTCACGCTGTAAATTTTCGATCAGGCTCAGAGTCGCTGAAGAAGAATCGCTGGCTTCAACGAGCCTGGCAGGAATCGTTTTTAAATTTAGCTGTTTGCATGCGCGCCAGCGGCGCTCTCCCGCGATAAGCTGGTAATTCTTCCCAACTTTGCGGACCACGATCGGCTGAAGTAGTCCCTCCGACCGAATGCTCTCCGCCAATTCATTAAGCTGTTCCTCAATAAAATCTCTTCTTGGCTGGTATGGATTTGGCTCGATAGCGGAAATCGCCAGTTCGAGAAAACCATTTGCGGAAACGGCCTCCAGCGGGACATCATTTGATGCTACCACTGAATCGTTTTTTTCGGTAATCGTATCTTTAGTAACTTTCTTTGCGGGTTCCTGCTTCGCAACACCGCCTGAAATGAGACTGCCGAGACCTCGACCTAAACCTGTTTTTCGTTTCGCCATGAAATGTTAATTTTGATTGTCAATGGGTAAAAAGAGCTCACGCCCGATTTTCAAACGATCAGGATCTGGAATTTCGTTTGCGTGAATAATGTAGGAAACTGTCGAGCCAACGCTACTCGCTATTTTCGAAAGTGTGTCTCCCGGCTTTACAATATAAAGAATTCCGGTTTGTGGATAAGATTTCGGGTCAAATACAACTGGAACTGAAGGCTGAGAACTACCACCAGTAGTTGGAGTTTTTTCAATTTCTTTCGCGAGTGCCCTGATCTGTTTGCTGATTTGTGTAAGAAGCTCCTCCCTTTGAGTTTTATTTAGCCGGTTAATCTCCGCGTACAAGGAGGCTAGCTCTTGACGAAAGACGACATCACTTACAGCGGATGAGCTTTGGGCTTCGACTTTTTTAATCCTCAGTTGCAACGACTCATTTTCGCGTAACAGTCGCTCAACTTCAAACCGCATTTCGCCCAACTGTTCTTTGAGCAAGGCAACATCCTGAGACAGACTTGCCGTACCGGCACCTCCGACCATGCGGGTAGGCGGAGAATAGTTTTGTCCCATTACCCAAAGGAACGGAACAACTAATAGAGAAAAATAGATGGTGAATTGCTTTAGCTTCATAGACGGAACTCCTTCAAAAGGTCAGATCAACCCATTCATACTATGGTTTCGCATAAAGTTGAAAGACTCTTTTATGAGAAACCGGTTTCTTTGTGACTAAGGGATGCATTGAATGACTGACAAACCGTGAACCAGGCTGGATCGGGAAGCCACGCAAAAAGTCATCGGCAGGCAGCATTCTGCCTCCAGGCTTTTGCAAAGTCAGCAAATTCAAGACTCCATCCACTGTCGAAACAGATACTCCGCTCTGGTCACATTTCAATATTACCCCAGGTTCTTGACTACAGTTCTCATCTGACCAACTCGCGGTTCCTACCTTAAGTATAACCTCATTCAATTCGGCAAAACATCCTGGCCAGGGGTTGAGCCCATTAATACGTTGTGCCAAATCCCGAGCCGGATGATTAAAGTCCAATTGCCCATCTTGCTTCACTAATAGTCGGCAATAGGTGACAGCCGATTCATTCTGCTTCTGGGGACCTATCGATCCTTCGACTATAGAAGGCAAATGCACCTTCAACAATCCGGGACTCGCATTCGCTAGTTTCTTTCGATAACTTCCACCCGTTTCCAAGTCATCTTTGGGTACACTTAACTGGCCACAAATGGGACCAGCATCCATTTTCATAACCAACTGCATTAGGGTAACACCGCTCTCCGCCACACCAGAAGCAACCGCGGTTTCAATCGGCGATGCCCCGCGAAGCGCTGGTAAAAGCGAAGTATGAATATTGTAAATACCAAGAGCCGCGGAGTCCAAAACCTTCTGCGGAAGAAGGTGACCGTAGGCCATAACCAAAATGATTCCTGCCTTCCATTTCTCTAAGTCCGCAATCTCCTCCTCCCCAAAAGATTCAGGCTGAACCACAGGGATCGAATGCTCCATTGCCCAGGTCTTAACTTCATTCGGTTGAACTTTTTGACCACGACCGCGAGCCCTGTCAGGTTGAGTGTATACGGCAACCATTTCGACAAGATCGTTTCTACTTAATACATAACCCAGGGTTGGCAGAACTATGGGATCAGATCCCATAAAAACCAATCGAACGGGTGGTAGGTGTGACATCCAATTATTCGCTAAATATTTATATCCGCAGTAAGCGGTTAGGAAAATTTCTTCGGCGGCTTCTTCCCTTCCAAATCAAAAAGCAAAGGACAGCCTTGAAGTTGAAATTCTTCCAACAATTTACTTTGAAGAAAGCGGCGGTAGGCTTCATCCAAACGTCCGGCCTGATTGCAGAACAATTTAAACTTAATCGGGCGGGTGGAGATCTGAACAGCGTAATATATTTTAAAGCGGATCTTTTGCACCAACCGTGGTGGGGTTTGATCCAAGTAACGCTGGATAACCTGATTGAGCTTCCCGGTCGGAATTTGAGCGAACAATTTTTTATAAATGGAGGCGGCTTCAGTTAAGATATCGTCAACACGAAAGCTGGTTCGAGCCGATACAAAAAGTATGGGTGAATCAGGGAGCGTGAATATTTCCTTTCTCACAGATTCGGCAAATTTTCTTTTGAAGTCAAAGAGGTCCTTATAACCGGGCAAATTGTATTGATCGAAGGTTTCAACAGCCAGGTCCCACTTGTTTACCAAAATAATGATCCCCTTTCCTTTGTTGAGAATCTCACCAGCGATCAATTTATCCTGCTTGGTCACACCCTCCATGGCATCAAGAACCAGGAATACCACATCGCTGCGTGCGATCGTCTCCTCAACGCGGACAGCAGAAAAATATTCGACTGGATCGATAATCTTGGTCTTACGGCGCAGACCAGCAGTATCGATAAGACTAAACTCGAGAAGTTCTCCGGATTTATTTTCAAAATCAAGGTCCTGACTGATTGCATCGCGAGTTGTACCTGCAATGTCGCTGACAATCATTCGCTCCTCTTGCAGGAGCGTATTACAAAGAGATGACTTACCCACATTCGGTCGACCAACAAATGAAATACGGATTCTCGAATCCTCGACCATCTCAGATTTCGGCACTTCGCCCAATATTTCCACGATGAACTCGCGAAGCTCATTGATTCCACGTCGGTGTTCTGCGGATGTGTACATCACTCCCTTCAGGCCTAGTTTATGGAACTCGTGGATTTTAAAATCGTGCTCGGGTCCGTCAATTTTGTTAACAACCACCCAGGCCGGCTTGCCACTTGATCGAAGATGCTCGGCAACCATTTCATCAAGAGGCGTCAATCCATCAAGCCCATCTGTCACAAAAAGAACCATGTCAGCTGCTTTTATTGCGAAGTCTACTTGTTGTTCCGCTGCAGCCTGGATCAAAGCCGGAGTCATTTCTGGTTTTATCCCAATACCTCCGGTATCCATCAAAACGTGGCCAGAATCCAATTCATAGGAAACAACGTCTCGAGTTACTCCAGGTCGATCATGAACAATAGACAAACGACGGCCGGCAAGCGCGTTAAACAAACGACTCTTACCAACATTTGGTCGACCGACAAGGGCGACGCTTTTGTGCGCAAATTCCATAGGAAAACCGCCTCTGATAACAACTCACCAGAAATAAACCAACTTAAAATCAAAAAGGTCTACTTTAGTTTATCCAGTGTAGAGCAAAGCACTCATCAAAGTCCCTGAACAAATGCGTCTATCAAGTCGGTTGCCAGAATCAAGTTTTCGTAACTGGTTGAGTAACTGCAGCGAATAAAGCCTTCGCCACTTTCTCCAAACGCAGTCCCAGGAACAGCCGCCACCCGGCGGTCTTCAAACAATTTCATGGAAAAGCTCTTGGAATCCAAGCCAGTCGATTTAATAGAAGGAAACGCGTAAAATGTCCCATTGGGAAGATAGCAGGTCAGCCCGGAGGCATTCAGCTTTCGCACAATCAGATCGCGGCGGCGCTGATATTGCTCCTTCATTCGAGCCACGGAGTCCGCGCCGTTTTCCAAAGCTTCCACCGCGGCTTCCTGACTCAATATCGGAGCGCACAACATACTGTATTGATGCACTTTCATCATGGCTTCCGTCAGCTCTGCATTGGCGCAGGCAAACCCAATGCGGAAACCTGTCATCGCAAAGGCTTTTGAACAGCCATGTAGTAAAATAGTACGGTCGCGCATCCCCGGTAGACTGGCAATCGAAGTGTGCTTTCCTTCAAAGGTTAGCTCCGCATATATTTCATCACTTATAACCAGAATGTCCTTTTCCTGGGCAAAGCGTGCGATCTCAAGTAGCTGTTCCCTCGTTACCGTACCACCAGTTGGATTCGTAGGGAAATTAAGTAAGAGCACTTTTACTCCCGGTTCCCAATGGTCCCAAAGCCGTTTGGGATCGAGGGCGAAGTTATCCTCCTCCTTCGTGGCAACCTTCACACCAATACCATGGGTCATCAAAACCGTTGGATGATAGGATACGTAGCAGGGTTCATGGAACATAACCTTGTCACCTGGATTAACCACCGCTCGGAGTGCTATATCCAAGGCTTCAGAAACACCAACGGAGATCAGGATTTCTTTTTCAGGATTGTACTCTACCTCAAATTCTTTGCTTATGTACTTGGACACAGATTTCCGCAATTTGAGGAGCCCTAAGTTGGAGGTATAACCGGTCTTACCCTTTTCAAGTGCGTAAATCGCCGCTTCGCGAATATGCCAGGGAGTAACAAAATCGGGTTCACCGATTCCAAGTGAAATCACATTGTCTGCAGCTTGCACCAATTCAAAAAATTCGCGAATGCCTGATCGGGGCATCTCGCGAACATGTTGGGCGACAAATGAGGTTGTTTCTTCGGTCGTGTTCACGGGCTAACTTTTGGTTTCTCAGAATCGTCGCCAAAACCCGGTAAGAGGAAACCTTGCTCTTTGTAGGTACGTAATAAAAAATGGGTCGCAGTCGAAAGGACACCGTCAATTGTCGCCAGGCGCTCTGAAATGAAGCCGGCGACCTGACTCAGCTGTTTCCCCTTTACAACCACTTGTAGATCGTAACCACCAGACATCAGGTAACAACTTTCTACTTCATCGAAACGACTGATCCGCTCAGCCAGCTTATCGAAACCACCACCTCTCTCAGGCTTGATTTTCACTTCAATTACAGCGCGAACAACTTCATCCATTTCAGCAGAAGGATTAAATACCGGACGCCAGCCAAGAAGAATGTTTTTCTTCTTCAGCTCCTCCAGGCACGCCTCCACTTTCTCTTCTGAATAATTCAACACAGCCGCGATTTGGCGTGTGTTAAGAGACTCCCCCTCAACAAGTAATTGTAAGACTTTTTCCATAAAAGCGGTCGACCCTAGAGAACTTAATTTCTGAGTGCACGCACAATATCATGAAGGAAAAACAAAATAAAAAGCAGCTGAATTGAGTGCGTTTACCTGGTCAAGGCACGCGCGCGCACGACCTTCAAGGCCACTTCCAATTGTTCGTCTATGATAGGATCAAACCCATGTTTCCTCGTGAATTCTTCCGCACCCAGGTTGTGGAGATATCTCCGCTGAAGCATTAGCTTTCTCAGGTCAATCTCCTCAATGGGGACAACCACATCTGGCTCAATACCCTGCTTGTGAATGACTCGGCCGCTCGGGGTAAAGAACAGGGCCGTGGTCAGGCGCATCGCATCACCACTCTGGTATTGAAAAATCGTTTGAACGGATCCTTTACCGAAGGTTTTCGTTCCAACCAACTTAGCGCGCCCAATGTCTTGCAAAGCACCGGCGACAATTTCCGAAGCACTGGCACTCCCTCGATTTACAAGAATGACGATAGCATAGTCACCTTCCCTCATTTGGGACTCCGAGGTATAGCGCTTATTCTGTGAAGGATTTTTCCCTTTAGTGTACACTACCGTTTCTCCTTTCGGGAAAAACTCGCCCGCGATCTCAACTGCAGCCGGAAGCACACCCCCAGGATTATTGCGCAGATCAAGAATCAGCCCTTCCAACCCTTCGTCTTCAAGTTCTTCCAATGCCGAATCAAATTCATCGAAGGTTTGCGTTCCGAATTGAGTTATTCGGATATAGCCGATTCCTGGTTCAAGCATTTCAACACCTCGCACACTGTCTATTTTGATAACACGCCGAATGACTTCCTTAGACAGAACCACTTTCGACGAGGGTCGAAATATATCAAAATTCACTTTACTATCTGGGGGTCCGCGAAGCAGGTTTACTACCTCACGGTAGGATTTCCCGATCGTCGACTCTCCATCGACTTTTACGATTTGGTCACCTGGAAGAAGTCCGGCTAACTCACCCGGACTATCTTCAAATGGTGAAACAATAGTAACTCGATCATCGGACCATTCTACTTCGACGCCTATTCCACTATAACGTTGTTCCGTTTCTATTTCGAATTCGGCAGCTTCCTTGCGGGCCAAATACTCAGAATTTTCATCGAGAGACTGAAGTAGATCATCGATGACATTCCCTGCCTGCTCCGGTGATTCGGTAACGTCGGTCTTATCTGAAGCGATTGAGGTAAAGCTGAGGGTTTCCTGAATAAATTGAAAGTCGCTGCCCAGAGCCACACGCGTTCCACCAAAAACATCACTTAAGTTCGTAAGCGCAGCAGTAGAAAGAATCGAAACCCAAAAAACCGTAACAGTTAAATCTCGTCTCATAATAGAAAGCACATATGTAATAGACTGCTTAATACCCCAATATTTCCCAGGTTTTTCAAGTCTTTCGAAATGAGTGTTGCACCAGCACATCCAAATACCCTCAAACTGATCCATAAAATGCGAGACGCAAGTCCTGCAAACCATCAGCTTAACTATAAGGACTTCATTCAATTCGCACTTTATGACTCAGAATTCGGGTATTATTGCAGAGCTGCGGAACGGGTTGGTCGCTCAGAAGATACAGATTTTTATACTTCGCAAAGCCTCGGCCCCATTTTTGGAGCTTTGGTAACCAATGCGGCTAGCACGCTTCTCCAGGAACAAGAGGCACAGCCAATTGATTTGAAAGACTGGACTCTTGTTGAGATTGGCTACGAAAAAGACCCGGGATGGTGGGATAAGGTGGAATGTCCGTTTCGCGATAATTTGAGATTCGGACCAAACGATGAATTAAACTTCACAGGCAATTGTATCGTTTTCTCAAACGAGCTTTTCGATGCACAACCGTTTCATCGTATTGTCTACCTGGAGGAAAGCTGGAAGGAGCTCGGGGTAGATGTATCAGACAAGCAGCTTTCGGAAATAATCCTGAGCGCACTTTCTCCGGAGGTTGACGACTTCGAGAACCAACTGCCCATTCATGCGCCTGAAGGTTATATTATCGACCTGCCGCTAGCCACAAAATCGCTCGCAGCTACTATCCTGAATCTTAATTGGAATGGATTATTTATAGCACTTGATTATGGGAAGCCCTGGGCCCAGCTCGCTTCTGATTTTCCTTATGGTACAGCAAGATCCTATTTCAGGCATAAGCAATCACCGGACCTCATTGCTCAACCAGGGATGCAAGACCTCACTTGCCACATTTGTTGGGATTGGTTGGAAGAAAGTCTCACGAGTGCAAATTTTCAAAATATCGCCGTCAAAAGCCAGGAAGCCTTCTTTGTTAAACATGCAGCAAAAAGTATTGAGCAAATAATCTCGGCCAACCTTGGACAATTCGACGAAAACCGACAAAGCCTGATGCACCTCATACATCCCGGTTCCATGGGCCAACAATTCCAGGTCCTTTCGGGCTATAGGCCAAACGAATCCTGGAAACTTTAAAGTCATCGCCATTAGAAAACAAAAAAGGCCGCCGGTTAAGGCGACCTTTTTAATCCTATCTAGACCCTGTTCGAAAAGCCTTCCGGAAGGAAGGTTTTCTTTTTTTTGGTTCGTAGTTCAGGCT